>JBIIVI010000234.1:0-5631 GCA_044339555.1 Cyclobacteriaceae bacterium
GTGCTGCGCGGGGCAACGTAATTACCAAGTATCCCATCCGGAAAGTGGATTTCAAAGAGTCGAAAGGTTCAACACTGGGTGGTTTAGAACTTTGGTACGACATGGCCTCCGGCCGACTCAACAAAGAGCAACGGGGCCAGCGGTTGGGCAAATTCCATGAAGAAGATCGGATCATCGCGGTCACCCGTGGAGGGGTCTATAAGATTACCAACTTTGAACTCACCAACCGGTTTGATCCTGAAAAGGTGATTTGGATGGAAAAATTCAATCCCAAAAAAGTGCTTACAGCAGTGTATCTGGATGGCGAGTCAAAACAGCATTTTGTAAAGCGTTTTTTGATTGAGACCACCACACTGGATAAGGAATTCGATTTCATCTCAGAGGCTATCGGTTCGAGGTTGGAATACATCTCTTCGGCAGAATCGCCCGAAGTAGAAATTGAAATCGTAAAAGGCAAAGGCAAGGAGAAAGAAACCGAAGTGGTGAACCTGGAAGAACTGGTAGATGTAAAAGGTTGGAAGTCCGTGGGCAACCGCGTCTCTACGCATAAGGTAACGAAGGTTACGGCGTTAGAAGATCCGGAAAGTGGCGAAGCCGCTGAAGAGGATGCCGATACTGAAAATGGAGACCCCGATGCTGATCGTGGGTCAAAAAAAAAAGAGCAACCGGAAGCGATCATCGAACCCGACGGGCAAACCGCACTCTTCCAGCCCCCGCAGCCGCCAAAAAACGAAAAGCCGCCCCGACCAAAAAAGGAGGACCAAGCCGAACTCTTCGAAGCCCCGCCAAAGCAAAAGTCAGCGGAAGAAAAAAAGGTAGACGAAAATAGCAGCGAAGCCCCGGATCAGGATAAAGGCGAAGACGGATTTACACCCGGGCAAACCGTAGAGTGGAATTTCTAACCGCGCCGCGGGCCGTACGCTAAGCGCGGTTCCTTCAGGCCAAAAGGGTTCGTGATACGTGCTGCCTGTGGATTTTGGCTCATCAGGTAAATCGGCTTTTCTTGATGGTTTCCTGAAGTTAAAAGTGCTGGTTTTGAATTTTTCGCTTTTGGGGGCAGCTTTCAATTCTTTTTGCTCATGATGCTGGCGGAAATCGCGAGGCGCAGTTTGCCGCTGGGCGTGATGCTTGAGAAAAAGGCCATGACTTTGTTTTTCAGTCCGGGGATAACGTGTAGTTTACCCTCCATCATGCCCCGAAAGCCGATGAGCGCAACCGCTTTGGCGGACATTACGCCAGAAGTGTAGAGCCGGGCGTCTGCCATATCAGCGCGGTCTTTGAATTCAGTTTGCGTTGGACCGGGCGACAAGACCGTGGTCGTTACACCAGTGTGCTCGAGTTCTTTGTGCAAAGCTTCGGTGAGGCTGATGACGTACGCTTTGGTAGCTCCGTAAACGGCAAAATAGGGATCGGGCTGAATACCTGCGGTGGAAGCTACATTCAGGATTCGGCCTTTACCGCGTTGTACCATCTCGTGCGCAAATTGATGAGTGAGTTCAGTGAGGCTGATGATGTTAAGTTGTAGCATATCAAGATACTTCTCCATGCTGCGCTCTACGAAAGGGCCGTAGTCGCCAAAGCCGGCATTGTTTACCAAATAGGTAACGTGCATGTGGTGCGTGTGCACATATTCGCGGACGGCCGTTACCCCTTCGCTTGTAGCGAGGTCGGCCACGAGGAAATCAACCGGGGTGCGATAGGTTATTTCCAGTTCCATTTTCAGCTGTGCCAGCCGCGGTTCGCTTCGCGCGACCAGCAGCAGCGGGATTTTCTTTTCGGCAAACAGGAGTGCGAGTTGGTGGCCAATGCCACTCGAGGCGCCCGTGATCAAAGCGATTTCTTTCATGGTGTTGTTAGTCGAGGGTGTTGATGGTGATGCGTTTGCTGCCGTTTAGGGTGATGCGACAGTCGGCAAACCCCGGGGCGGAAAGTTTTGGTTTGATGTTGTTTGAAAAGCCGAAGGGTTCTTTGGGGTAGCCGAAAAGGTTGGTATCGAGCTTCTTGTTGCTGTTGACGTCCTGGTAGATAGCGATGGCGTAGTCACCAAGTGGGAGGTCGGGGAAGGTGGCTACAATTTCGGTTTGGGTGGTGATGGTGAGGGCCACGGTTTTGAAGCTGTCGCTGAGTTCGGCAAACTGATTGTCGGGTTTGTACAGGCCTACGTAGAGGATGCCTTTTTTGGTGAGACCTTTTACATCCACAGTGAGGCTGGCTGTAGTCGTTTCAGAGCTTACAGTGGTGAAGGCGGGCAGGCTGACGATGAAAAGCAGCGATACGGCTTTTCTGAGCAGGTGGCCCTTCCACAGCCAAAGGCCTGAAATGATAACCGCGGGCAGCACAACGGCTTGAACCGCGAGTTGAAAAACCGGCAGGCCGACCCAAGGCGAATAGACGTAAGTAGCGATGATGGCTCCGATGCCGATATGCACCCAGCGTACGACATTGCGATTTTTGATTGGTGTCATGTTTTTATTTGGTTTCATGACACAAAGAGACTGTGCGCGGCCCTGCCGGACATTCACATTTGTGAAGAAATGCGCCCCAGCCGCGAGATTTCTTTGCGCAGGCGGCTGAGGCTTTGGGGGGCTACCCCGATGTAGGAGGCGATGAGGTAGTGCTGGAATTTGTTGAGCAGGTGGGGCTCTTCGCGCAGCAGTAGTTCGTACCGGGCGCGGGCGTTGAGGGTGAGGAGTGTAAAGGCGCGCTTATGCACGGTTTGGTAGGCAGCCTCAGACATTTTGCTGGCGAGGGTGGCAGCGTGTATGGATTGGGCGATGAAGGCCCGCAGGTCTTCGAAGGCGAGCAGGGCGACTTCGGTATCTTCGATGGCGGTAAAGGTAAGCGGGCTGGGCGCCTGGGTCAGGAAGGAGTTGTAATCGTGGAGGAAGAAGTTATCGAACCGCGAGTCGGCATCGTGAAACATGAAACTCCACGTGAACTCCTGACCGGAGGAGTCAATGAAGTAGGAGCGCGCCTTGCCGGACACCATAAAGGCAATGTGCGTGCAGACGCTGCCGGCTGCGAGGATAGTGTGGCCGGCCGGATATTTTTTCGTGGTGAGTACCTGTTGGAGTTGGTCGAGCTCGGCTGGCCCGAGGTGGCTGTAGCGCTGTAGGAAATGGATGAAGGGGCTCATAATCAGCCCTAAATTATGAACACCGGAGTTCGAAACGAACGCGCACTTTTCCAAGTCTTGAAAAAATTGTGAATTTCCGGGTACACTGGATTCATATGGAGCTTACCGACCCAACCAATTTTTAAAGGGCGTTATTTTTTCTGCTGGCACAACTACATCGAACTTGGGTGCCGGTTTACATTGAAGGCGCAGTTGCCGGTTTGAATATTTTTCGACTTCTGCGATTGCTCGGATGTTAATGATAAACTTCCGGTTGAGCCGAAAAAATGCGCTACCATCAAGACCGACTTCCAGTTCCTCCATCGTTTCATCAGTGAGGTAGGTTTGACTGGCGAACGTTGTTAGAAATACACCTTTTTCATAGGCGTAGAAAAATGCTACTTCATCTACCGACACGCTCTTGCTTTTATCACCAAACGTAACGAACAAACGCTTCTTATAGATTGGCGGCCGGAACGAGTGCAGCAGCTGCTCCAGGTTTCGCTGCAGGGCTGTGGTGTTGGTCTTTGAATCAAAAAAACGGTTGACACTTTTTCGCAGTTCCTCCTCGTCAAAAGGCTTTAAAATATAGTCGATGCCGTTGTGCTTGAAGGCTTTGATGGCATACTGATCGTAGGCGGTGACGAAGATAACGGGCGCATGTACAGTAACACGCTCAAAGATTTTGAAGCTAAGATCGTCCGAAAGATTGATATCCAAAAACAGCAGATCCGGCGAGTTCGTGGCCAGCCATTGCACCGCCTCGGCTACCGAGCCCACCATGCCCACTACCTGCAAGCGTGCATCGATCTGCGGCAGCAGCATCTTTAGCTTCTGCGCTGCCAGCGGCTCGTCTTCTACAATCAGAACTCGCTCCATTGCTCTGCCATTAGCAGCGGAAGCCGCACAATGTAGTGACCGTCCTCAAGGTAGAACTGAGGCAGACGCTTGCCCAACAACCGGTATTTTTCGAAAACATTTTTCTGACCGATACCGGTTGACTCCTGAACTGCGTTTTTAAAATGGTAGGTGTTGACGATCACCAACTCATTTTCTTTGGCTTCGATCCAGATATCGAGCACCTGATCTTTCGAAACGGCATTATGCTTCAATGCGTTTTCAACGGCCAACTGCAGGGTGAGTGGCGGAACGCACAGGTCAAGCAACTCCGCGCTGATGTTTTGATGAACATTCAACTGACTGCCATACCGGATCTTCTGCAGAAACAGATATGCATCGAGCACGTGTAATTCCTGTTTGAGGGGTACCAGTTTTTCCTGGTTAAGTTCCAGCACATAGCGAAATACATCTGAAAACTTCTTGATGAACTGATCGGCTTTTTTGGCGTCAATGTAGACGAGGCTGGAGAGTACATTCAGTGAATTAAAAAGGAAGTGTGGGTTTACCTGGTTTTTCAGCGTTTCATACTTCGCCAGATAATTCTGCTTGAGCAATGTTTCCGATCGTAGCTTCAGTACGTGGTTGTCACGGCTGAGCGACATGAATTCATGGAACACAAACACCATATAAATGCCAATAAAGAACATGATCAGGGCATGAATCTCGAAAGCGAAATCGTTATCATTCGAGGGATCATTATTTATCAGCCGGTAGCCGGCTACCGCTACCGTGGTTAGTGCCAGCACGATCGCCACCACCATACCACTTTCGGCAATAAACCGGTTAAATGGTTTTTTCTCCCATGGCATCACCCGATTTAGCCATTTCACTACCACATATGCCAGCAGACTGATCAGATTAACAACCAGAAAAAAAAGTGGTATTTCTGCCAGAAATTCAAGAAAAACCATACCGGGCGAAGCACCCTCCAGCCAGTCTTCAATACCGAGCAGGGTAGCGACCGTTGCCGCTGTAAAAATGTGGTAAATCCAATATCGCTTGTCTTTTAGCATGGCTATTCCGGCAGGATCAGTTTTGTTTCCTGGGCAACCTCATTCACGCCAAAGTAACCCAGCGCGGGTTTCCGCGGGTCCGTCAAATTAACCACGTTACCACGGATGCCAGCCGGGGGCACATCGATCAATTGACCGGTCTGTCCGGTCTGTTCGAACAGCAAGTAGAGGAAGTCGTATTGATTTTTCGAGATGCCGATCTGGCGCAAGGTAACCTCTGTTCCGGGCTCAAATACTTGTTCCTCGTTTGGAAAATATCCGATCACTTGCCTGCCATTAAAGAATCGATCTGAAGAGATGATGTTTTGACTGTTTCCGGGGTCAGCTTTAATCAGGTTTCGGCCCTCCTCCAACATCTCCCAAAAATAGTAATTTGTCTCGTTTACCGGATCAGAAAAATCGATGGCCACTTTGATCCCGCCATCCTCGAATGTGTTTTCTGCTTCGAATTGTTGGTACATGCGGTCGATTGCTGGTACGCTAACCAGAGACTCCCGCGCTTGGTAGGTATTCCCACGCCACACGATGTTAAGGGTGTAGGGTTGGTTGAATTCCGGCACCAGGGAGTTGTTCGTATATACCCCAGGCTGTTTAGGGTCATGA
>JBIIVI010000235.1:0-5573 GCA_044339555.1 Cyclobacteriaceae bacterium
ATGAGATTCCGTTGGAGATCAGCTTTGGTGAGACGTTTTCTAACGGACGGAGAATTTTCAGCGGCATTCTACGCGACATCAGCTCGCGAAAAAAGAACGAGAAGATTTTAAAATCTACTTCCACACGTCTGCAAAACCTGATCAAGACTATTCAGGCAGGGGTTTTGGTGGAAGATGAAAACCGCCACGTGGTGTTGTGCAATGAAGAGTTCTGTCGGATGTTTCACATCCCTGCACCGGCCGACTCGCTCATTGGCATGGATTGCTCCAATGCAGCCGAGCAATCAAAGAACCTCTTCAAAGATTCGGATCGATTTGTATCTCGCATAAAAACCTTGCTCGAAAAGCGGGAAATTGAGGTAAACGAAGAGTGCGAGTTAGCCAACGGCCGCGTGTACTCGCGCGATTACGTTCCTATTTTTATTGACAATGAATACCGCGGCCATCTGTGGCTGTACCGCGATGTTACCGAAGCGCGCCAGATTCAAAACGACTTGCTGCGGGCCAAGCAATTGGCGGAAGTGTCGATGAATGCGAAGCAGGATTTTCTGGCCAAAATGAGCCACGAGCTACGCACGCCCATTAACGGGGTGCTGGGCCTTACTAATCTCATGATCCATTCCGAGTTATCGAAAGAAAACCGGGAGTATCTTAACGGCATTCGGTTTTCCGGAGAGCATCTGCTTTCGATCATCAACGATATTCTCGACTTATCAAAAATTGAAGCCGGTAAGTTGCAGATCGAGTCGGTGGCGTTTAACCCCCGCGAAGTAATTGATCAACTCATTCAAAACCTGAGCGTACAGGCGCAAGCCAAGAAGATCACCTTGCAGATGGAGTGGGAGTCCGCCATTCCGCCTGCGTTGTCAGGCGATCCGGTACGGTTGAGCCAGGTGCTGATGAATCTGCTCTCCAATGCCATCAAATTTACCATGGAAGGCTTTGTGCGCGTTACCGGGCGGGCACAAGTAGTGAACGAAACGAGCTGCGAACTCCAGTTTTCGGTGCAAGACACCGGCATCGGAATTCCGAAGGATAATCTGGAGTTGGTTTTTGAGAGTTTCACCCAGGCCGATCAGTCTACTGCGGTGCGCTTTGGTGGCACCGGGTTGGGCCTAACCATTGTCCGACAACTAGTGGAGATGCAGGGTGGCCGGATTCAGGTAACCAGCGAAGTGGGCAAGGGATCGGTGTTTACCATCATCATCCCCTATGCCATTCCGGCCACTGCGGCGCAATTGGCGGCAGATGAGCCCTTGGCGCTGTTGTCTTTTCCCGGTAGCCGCGTGTTGCTGGTAGAAGACAATCCGATCAATCAATTGGTTGCCAAACGTACGCTTGAAAATTGGCAAATTGAGGTAACCGTTGCGCAGAATGGTGTAGAGGCGCTGGCCGCGCTACGTACTGAGCCCAACTTTGATCTGGTGGTGATGGACGTGCAGATGCCGGAAATGGATGGCATTGAGGCCACCCGCCAGATCCGGGAAACATTTCCGGAGCCCGCCCGCTCGATTAACATTCTGGCGATGACCGCATCGGTGTTGCACAATCCGCGCGGCCGCGTGATTCAGGCAGGGATGCAGGATTACATTTCCAAGCCCTTCCAGCCCGACCAATTGAACCAAAAACTGGCGCAGTTTTTAACGCCCGGGCAGCCTGCTACCGCCGGCCGAAGTGCCAAGGCCAGCAATGGGTACATACAAATGGATTACCTGGAGAGCATTTCGCCTGGCAACAAGGCGTTTCAACTGGAGATGATTACGCTGTTTGAATCGCAGTCGAAAGAGTTTGTTCACCAGGCGCGGGCCGCCTTTCTGCGCGAGGATATTCCCACACTGCAACGACTGGCCCATGCCTTTAAACCGCAGGGCTCGTATGTGGGCATCAATTCGCTTTCGGCCATTATCGCAAAAATAGAAGAAGCCGCGGTTGCCCATGGCGATGGTGAGACAATAGCCGCGTTGCTGGCCCAGGCGCAAATCATCATCGATCACGCCCAGGCAGAAATCGAAATATTCAAAAAGAAATTTAAACAACACGTAATATGACACCCAAATTGAATTTGCTGATAGCCGATGACGAACCCAGTCTTCCGCGGTTGCTCAAGGAGTTTTTCCGAAATGATTTTCACACCACGTGCGTGGCGCAGGGCGAGGAGTGCCTGAGCCAACTGGAGCGTGGCCCGGCGCCGGACGTAATCATTCTGGACTTAAACATGCCGGGGCTGAGCGGCCTGCAAACCCTGCAGCGCATTCGCCAGAACCCCGAATGGAGGCGAATGGCCATTCTGATGCTTTCGGCCACAGAAAACAGTACCGCCCGCATTGAATGTTTGCGGGCCGGGGCCGATGATTTTGTGATAAAGCCTTTTAATCCGGAGGAAATTAGAGTCAGAATTCATGCTATCTTGAGGCGCGTTTTGCCTGAAGATCATCCATGGTGGAAAGAATCCGTTGCCTTATTGTAGACGATGACGATATGTCGCGCAAGATGCTGGAAATGCTGGTGCAACGCGCGAAGAATTTACACCTCATCGACTCCTGCAGCGATCCGCTGACAGCCCGGAATATTTTGGTTTCCCAACCGGTGGATTTGGTTTTTCTGGACATGGAAATGCCGGATTTATCCGGTTTGGATTTGCTGAAGTCACTCAGCAGTTATCCGGAAATCATTGTGGTATCCGCCAAGGAAAGCTATGCGCTGCAGGCATTCGATTTTGAAGTAGCCGACTACCTGCTAAAGCCAGTGGAACTGGAGCGATTTTTAAAAGCCATTGACCGCGTAGAAAGACGGCTCGCCGTTGAGGGCGAGCACTACGCCACACCGGATGCGGTGTTTGTAAAAGCCAACAATCAAATCATCAGCATTAAGCTGGCCGAGATCACCTGGATTGAGGCGTATGGCGACTACGTAAACATTTTTACGGCCCGCGACCGCTTTGTGGTACACGGCACCATGAAGGGCATTGAAGGAAAGATACCGCGTGATCAGTTCGTGCGCGTTCACCGTTCCTTTATCGTGCGCTTCGATAAGATTCAGGCCATTGAAGATGCTGCCGTTGTCATTGGCCAAAAGGTTATCCCGATAGGCGAGTCTTATAAACCGGAGCTATTCCGCAGGCTCAACGTGCTCTGATTCATTCAAATCGGGGCGGGTTTTTCCCAAAATGAAATTTAAATGTAACTGATGGGCGATGCCGGCACCGGCATTTGCGTTTCGATAAATGACCGTTTTGTACCGTTTAACCGCAACCTGCAAACGATTAGCAGACGACTTTATGCGATGAACAGCAGGGCAAAAGGCAAGGGGCCGGAATACTTGGAATGTATTTTGAAACCTGCCACCGAAAATATCATGAAACCCCAATCCTTTCTTTACCTGGACGAAAAACGCCTTCACCTGCAGGCACTAAATAACCAAAAGATCCGCGACCAACTTGTAGATTCCTTTCTTACCTATTTCCCGGAAATGATTCATCGCGTGGAGCGCACCCTGCAACACAAAGACGGGCACTCACTCGCCCGGGCGATACACATGTTGAAAGCTTCGCTGGGTATTTTTAGCGTAGATGCGCTGGTGCAACAGGCCGAACGCGCAGAACTAATGGCGTGTGCCAGCAACACCAATGAAATGCTGCTGGAAGGGCACCTGGCGCTGGCCAAGGCAAAGGTATTGATGGATGAAGTAAAAGCATTTAAAGAAAACCAAAAATCGGAATAACCCATGGAAAAGGTAGCGTTTGTAGTGGATGATGACCCCATCTATCAACAGTTTATGCAAGAACACATGAAGAATCTGGGGTACCGGGTGCAGTCTTTTTTCTGCGGGCAATCGTGCGTAGCAGGTTTGCATCAAAACCCGGATTTGATCATACTCGATCATCAGCTGGGGCGGGAAGAAAACGGGCTGGATGTGCTCCGCGACATCAAGCGCGCAAAGCCGAAAATTCCCGTGATTTACTTATCGGCACAAAATGATCTTTCGGCAGCGGTGCAGGCCGTCAAATTCGGTTCAATTGATTACATCGAAAAAAATTCCACGGCCTATGTGCGGCTGCGCACCACGGTGGATCGGCTACACAAGAAACAAAAAACCGGTCCGCTGAAGCGGTTATTCGAAAAACTTTTCCGCTAATTCCGCGCGTACCAAAAAACGAAGAAGAGTGTCGGTTCATCATCCGAAACATGTCCCTGACCTAAAATTGACCGCGATGCCTTTGCAGGGAAATACTTTTGCGGAAAATGTTTCAAATGATGAAAAATTACCTACACTTTCTTTTAGTCGGCTGCCTCGCCGCAGGATGCGTGGAGATACTCGACTCTGATTCTGCGGTTGAAACGCAAGCGCTTGTACCGGCAGCGCCCGACCATTTAAATTATGCCACCACGCAAGACATTCGCGTTGCGCTGGCCACGCGCGATAATGGTGGCAAACCACTCGCACGTGTACCGCTAACATACGGCTACACCAACGAAACCGGGTTTCATGCATTGGGAACGTTACAAACCAATGCATCGGGTGAAGCGTTTGTTACGGGCGAGATTCCTGCCTACATGGATTCGATCAGCATCCGCACCAACTACCTCGGCTTGCCCACGGAAACCAAAGTTGCGGTGCGTCCGGGCGTAAACAACGTTCAAATCGGAGGCGTGGCTACAACGGCTTCCGTGCCGGGCCAGCCAACAGGTGCCAGCAACGGCCGTACGAGTAGCGGCAAGTTTACGTTTCTGGCTCCGTTTGATGGGCAGGGAGTACCAAGTAATCTCGAGGCTCAAAACACCTACATTCCCCAGGATCTTCTTGACCTTGTAAACAACTCGTTGCCCGAGCGAAGACCAGTGCCGCAGTTTAACCCGGAGTACATAGACGAACGCATCAACTCCGACACCCGTTTCCGGGAGACAGCCGATGTATGGATTACGTTTGTTCATGAAGGTGCAGGCTGGCGCAATGCGTTAGGCTACTACACCTACGATCTGGATGCGCCGCCTACATCGGTAAACGAAATCAAGATCCACAACATCATCTTCCCGAATGTTTCGTTGAGCGGAAGTGGTGGCAACCTGAAATCCGGAAACCGCGTGTATCTCGGTCGCTTCCCGGCCAACACCGGCATCGGCTGGTTTCTGGTACCCGATGGATGGAACGGTAGTAACGTGGTGGACAAAGGCCAGATCAAATACTCCGCCAAAAACCTGAACACCTTTACGGCTGCGGCGCACCGCTCGCACGTGGCTGCACTTAAAGATGATGTTCGCGAACTGGTGTTGCTGGGCATTGAAGACACCTCAAGACCAGGTGGCGATAATGATTTTAACGATGCAGTGTTCTTCATTACGGCCAATCCCTATCGGGCAGTGATCACAGAAAATGTGGCATCCGCGAAAGCCGCCACCGGAAGAGACTCCGATGGCGATAACGTGCTCGACCGAAACGATTTGTATCCCAATGATGCCAATCGCGCATTTCATGTCTTTTCACCGGCTGAAAATGTCTTCGGCTCGCTGGCTTTTGAAGACATGTGGCCCCAAAAGGGAGATTATGACATGAATGATCTGGTGGTGGATTACAAC
>JBIIVI010000236.1:0-5571 GCA_044339555.1 Cyclobacteriaceae bacterium
TGGCCCGGGCTACTTCCGCGTGCGCTTTACCCAAAATCTGGGCACTCGCCTTTATGACCTCGACTTGTTCAGGGGTCTTGTAGTGAACCATTCAACTTCAAGCCGCAGCAAACTGAGAACGTCCTTTTACTCGACCGGATTTCATCATCCCCTCGTAATGGCGCATCAGCAGGTAACTCTCAACTTGTTGCAGTGTATCCAACACCACACCCACGAGAATCAACAGCGATGTTCCGCCAAAAAACTGGGCAAAGTTCTGGGTGATGCCAACCTTCACAGCAAACGCTGGAAGAATGGCGATCACCACCAAAAAGATGGCGCCCGGTAAAGTAATCTTTGATAGTATACTATCGATAAATTCAGCAGTTGGCTTACCTGGCTTAATGCCCGGAATGAAGCCACCGTTTTTCTTTAAATTCTCTGCAATGTCATTAGACGGTACGGTAATGGCGGTGTAGAAAAAGGTGAATACCAAAATCAACAGACCAAATACGAGATTGTACTGCCATGACGTGAAGTCCGCAAACGTGGTACCGACATAAGCACTGATATCATTATCGCGCCAAATGCTGGCCATGAGCGGGGGGATGAACATCAACGCTTGTGCAAAGATGATTGGCATTACGCCCGATGAATTCAACTTGAGCGGAATGAAATCACGCTTACCACCATACAATTTGTTTCCAACCACCTGCTTGGCGTACTGAACCGGAATCCTGCGCGTAGCCTGCACCAACGCAATAGTGCCTACCACGACAAAGAACAAGGTAAACGCTTCGAGAATAAGCAGAATAGCTCCGTTCATACCTTTGGCGTCAATCTCCTGATAAATAGCGGCCGGGAAGCGGCTCACTATGCCAATCATGATCAGCATTGAAATTCCATTTCCAATGCCCTTATCGGTGATGCGCTCGCCCAACCACATACAGAACATGGTTCCAGCCACGAGAATGATAACAGACGGAATGGTGAAGGACCAGAAACCAGGATTTGCGATCGCCTCAGGATTGATCGTGGCGCGCAAATACCCGTATGACTGTGCAGCGGTAATCACAATCGTAAGTACGCGCGTAAACTGATTTAACCGCTTGCGGCCGCTCTCACCCTCCTTCTGCATTTTCGTGAAGTAAGGCACTGCCACGGTGAGCAACTGCACCACGATGGAAGCAGAGATATACGGCATGATGCCCAGCGCAAAAATGGACGCGCGGCTGAACGATCCGCCTAAGAATGTATTGATCAGATCAAAAAGACCACCCTGATTGCCCGCCAATGCGTTAGCGTCTACGCCCGGTAACACAATGTACGTACCCAATCGAAAAATGATCAGGAAGCCGATTGTGTTCAAAATCCGCGTACGCAGTTCTTCAATCGAGAAAATGTTCCGTATGGTGGTGAAGAAACGCTTCATCTTTAAACTTTAGTAGCTGTACCTCCTGCTTGCTCAATGGCTTTAGTAGCCGTATCGGAAAAAGCATGTGCCTCTACCGTTACTTTTGATTTCAATTCACCGCGGCCCAGAATTTTTACCTTATCGTTTTTGCCTACAATACCGTTCTCAAACATACTCTGTAGGGTAACAGCACCGTTGGTTTTTTGCGCCAGGGTTTCGAGCACATCCAAGTTAACGGCTTTAAAAAAGACTTTGTCGTTGTTCTTGAAACCGAATTTCGGAACGCGTCTCTGCAAAGGCATCTGGCCGCCTTCGAAACCAATTTTCTTGTGGTACCCGGAACGTGACTGAGCACCCTTATGACCACGGCCTGCCGTGCTTCCGCCCGAGCCTTGGCCACGTCCTAAACGCTTATTGTTCTTCACCGATCCTTCGGCCGGCTTCAGTGTATGCAGCTTCATGTTATAATTCAGTAACGGTTACTAAATGCCCAACTTTCTTTACCATGCCTTTGATCTGCGGAGTGTACTCCACTTCTACCGAGGCATGCAATTTTCCCAACCCAAGTGACTGGATGGTTTGCAATTGTGTTTCCGGTCTTTTAATAGTGCTACGGACCTGGGTGATTTTTACTTTCGCCATGACTCTTATCCGTTAAAAACTTTCGTTAACTCAACCCCGCGGTTACGCGCTACGGTATACGCATCTCGCATATTGGTAAGTGCTTTGAAGGTGGCCTTTACTACGTTGTGCGGGTTGGACGATCCTTTGGATTTCGCCAACACATTGTGCACGCCGGCACTCTCCAACACAGCACGCATCGCACCACCGGCAATTACACCAGTACCAGGCGAAGCGGGCTTCAACAGCACCAAACCACCACCAAATTTTCCAAGCGACTCATGCGGAACTGTACCTTTAATGATCGGCACCTTTACTAAGTGCTTCTTGGCATCATCAATTCCTTTGGTGATGGCATCCTGCACTTCGTTCGCCTTTCCTAATCCATATCCTACCACACCGTTACCATCGCCCACTACTACAATGGCAGAGAAGCTAAAGCGTCTACCACCCTTTACTACCTTGGCTACACGCTGAATGGCAACGACCTTTTCTTTTAAGTCGATTTCGCTTGCCTTTACTGTGCTGACGTTGCTTTGTGTCATGCTCTTAGAATTTTAAACCGCCCTCTCTGGCACCTTCGGCCAAAGCTTTAACATTACCGTGATAGAGGTACCCGTTACGATCGAATACGATTTCTTCAACACCGGCTGCTTTGGCCCGCTCGGCAATCTTCTGACCTATCGTTTTCGAGATCGTAAGATTTACTCCGCCTTTCTTCTTGTCTAGTTCGAATGAAGACGCTGCCGCTATTGTAACACCTTTGGCATCGTCAATCACTTGAACGTAGATGGCTTTGTTGCTTCGGAAAACCGTTAACCGCGGGCGGGCAGCCGTCCCTTTAATCACTTTACGGATTCCCATTTTAATCCGCTTTCTTCTGCCTTCTTTTGTCTTGATGTTCGACATGGCCTCAATTATTTAGCAGCTGCCTTACCAGCCTTTCTACGTACATACTCACCCACATAGCGAATACCTTTTCCTTTGTAAGGCTCCACTTTGCGCAGCGACTTGATCTTGGCAGCCACCTGCCCGATCAGTTGTTTATCAATACCTTCCAGGATAATCATGGGATTTTGTCCCTTTTCCTGTACGGCCTGCACCTTCAGCTCGGAGGGAATTCCCAGGAACACGCTGTGCGAATAGCCTAAGCTTAGCTCCAGCACGTTACTTTGCGCGTTGGCTTTGTAACCAACACCTACCAATTCCATTTGGCGCTTGTAGCCCTTGCTAACCCCTTCTACCATGTTGGCGATGAGGGCGCGGTACAATCCGTGCTTGGCTTTATGATCTTTTTGTTCAGTGGGGCGTGCAATTTCAACCTGATCGCCCTCCACCTTTACCTGAAAGCCGGCTTCAATCGCCTGCTTTAATTCGCCTTTCGGGCCCTTAACCGTAACCTGGTTTTCGCCCACCGTGCAGGTAACACCTTTGGGCAATGAAACGGGCAATCTTCCAATTCGTGACATGGCGCTGCGATTAATAAACGTAACACAATACTTCACCACCCACATTCATCTGGCGGGCTTCCTTATCCGTAATTACTCCGCGAGAGGTGGACAGGATTGCAATGCCCAGACCGTTCAACACCTTGGGGAGTTCCGTAGCCGGCTTGTACTGACGCAAACCAGGCGAACTGATGCGCTCCAGTTTGGTAATGGCCGACTCTTTGGTTTCGGCATTGTACTTCAAGGCAATCTTGATTTTGCCCTGTCTGTTTTCAGTATCCTCGAACCGGTAGTTCGTGATGTAACCCTTCTCAAACAACACCTTGGTCATTTCCTTCTTCAAATTGGAAGCAGGCACCTCCACCACGCGGTGTTTGGCCTTTATCGCATTGCGAAGCCGGGTTAAATAATCTGCAATCGGATCAGTCGTTTTCATCTTCTTTTCTTAATAAAAAGCAAGCCCGCTTTTTTGAAACGGGCTGCAAAGATAGTTAACAATTTTTGTTATCCAAACTGTTATCTGGTTTCGGCTCTTGTTTCGGGAGACCGACCTTGATACTCAGCAACCAATATTTTTCAGGTTCCTACTATAGAAACCTGCTGTGTTCTGTTTTACCAGCTAGCCTTCGTCAACCCGGGGATTTTACCCTCATGTGCCATTTGGCGGAACTGGTTACGGCAGATGCCAAACTTGCGCATGAAGCCACGGGGGCGACCGGTAAGTTTGCAACGGCTACGCAGACGCACCGCGGACGAACTGCGTGGCAGTTTATCCAACCCTGCCCAGTCGCCAGCTTCTTTTAAAGCCTTGCGCTTGGCCGCGTACTTCTGCACCAATTCCAGTTTCTTCTGGGTTCTCGCTACGATTGATAGTTTCGCCATTCGTTCTCGCGATTAGTTGTTTTTGTTTGCAAACGGCATTCCGAATGCTTTCAATAATTCGAGGCTTTCCTCGTCTGTCTTCGCAGTGGTAACGAACGTGATGTCCATACCGCTGATTTTAGAAACCTTGTCGATCGAAATTTCAGGGAAAATGATTTGCTCTTTCACTCCCAACGTGTAATTGCCCTGACCATCGAAACCCTTATCGTTAATGCCACGGAAATCGCGTACACGCGGTAACGCCACGTTCATTAAGCGATCCAAAAATTCGTACATCTTATCGCCTCGCAAAGTTACACGTGCCCCGATTGGTTGGTTGGCCCGTAACTTGAAATTGGAAATGTCTTTTTTGGAACGGGTAGGAACCGCCTTTTGGCCCGTGATCGTGGAGAGTTCCTCCACACCGGCATCGATCAATTTCTTATCGGCTACCGCTGCACCAATACCCTTGTTGATGCTGATCTTGGTGATCTTGGGTACCTGCATAACCGACTTGTACTGGAACTTGGTTTTCAAGCCCGGCACGATCTCTTTCAGGTATTTTTCTTTTAAACGAGGCGTTGCCATGTTACTTAATGAATTCTCCGGTTTTCTTTGAATAGCGCTGCAGTTTGCCCTTTTCGTTCAGCTTGCGGCCCACACGGGTAGCCTTGCCAGACGCCGGGTCAATTACCATCAGGTTGCTGATGTGAATGGTACCTTCCACTTTCTTAATTCCACCTTCTGGCTTACCGGCCGAAGGCTTTTGATGTTTGGTGATGATGTTGCGGCCTTCTACCAGAGCCCGGTTCTTGGCAGGAAAAACCTCCAATACCTTGCCTTCTTTGCCTTTGTCCTCACCCGCGATCACTTTTACCGTGTCGCCCTTACGGATATGCAACTTGGGTTGCTTGTTAAACTTTCTTTCCATGGCTTATAAAACTTCAGGGGCCAACGATACAATCTTCATGAATTGCTTCTCGCGCAGTTCGCGTGCAACCGGGCCGAAAATACGCGTGCCACGGGGTTCGTCCTGGGCATTCAACAACACCGCTGCGTTGTCTTCAAAGCGAATGTACGAGCCATCTTTTCTGCGGATTTCCTTCTTCGTGCGAACGATTACCGCCTTGGATACCGTTCCTTTTTTAATCTGGCTGGTAGGAATGGCCGACTTCACGGTTACTACAATCTTATCGCCTACCGAAGCGCTGCCGCGCTTCGAGCCACCCAACACGTGCATACAAAGAA
>JBIIVI010000237.1:0-5558 GCA_044339555.1 Cyclobacteriaceae bacterium
TGAACCAGGCCCCTGCACAGCCGATGTAAATCAGCAGCACAAAAAAGCCGTAGGGGAAGTCTTCCTTCCACATGCCTGTAAAGCAGCCAATGAAAAAGAGCAACAAGCCGAAATGCTGATAGGTGAATGTAAAGTGTGATTTGATCCCTTTTTTGTCGAGCAGTGTACTAACGGCTACCAGCACCACTCCCAGTACAATGGCCACAGAGTAGAGATCGCGGCTAAAGAAATCGCCCTGGGCCCATTGTACCCACGAGGTGCGGATACCCCAAAACGAAATAAACGCCGTGATAGCCATGGAAAGGATGCCGAGGTGATCGAACCGGTAGGCTACTACAAAAAACAGTGCCGCAGTAAGCAGGGTCGGCCATTCCAGTCGATCGTCTAGAATACCGAATTGAAACTGGGCATAGCCCAACACGGAAACCAGCAGCAGGCACCCCAACAACACGATATAATCGTAATACGAGGAAGGCGCAACCGCTTGTGCATGTGTGTACGGCACACGCTTCACCACCACGTAACCGAAGCATGCCAGCGTGCCGGCCCCCAGTGCGATCAAGCTGAGCACGTGCCCCAGCTGCCCGATATTCTGATAAATGAGCAAACCGATCCCTGACGTGAAGAGCAAAATTCCGAGGTACAACAACGTGCGCAGCTCGTAGAAGACCGAAACGATTTTGCCGGACGTGATGGCGTGAATACGTTGGTATTGCGCTTCGGTGATGAAGTTTTTCTCGCGAAGGTCCGCGAGTGATGGACGCGTCATACGGACGAAGGTACGGATTTGCGCGAATCACGATTCGCGCTTCAAGAAACGGTTAGTGGTGCTCCAAAACCGCCACCACGACACCCCGGCAACTACTTGGCTTACTTCGGCAAGTGAGCGACTAGCTCTACCTCCAGTTTTGCCTCTGGCATATAGAGCTGCGAAATCTGTACCCACGTGGCGGCCGGAAAATCGCCTTTATAAAATGTTTTACGCACGTGATTGTGGCGTTTCATCGATTCCAGATCGGTGGTGTACAAGTTCTCTTTCACTACGTGATGGAAAGTGGCGCCAAAACTTTTCAGCGATCTCTCCAGCGCCCGATACACCTGCGCAATACCGGCAGGCGTAACTTCCAGCGCCACGGCTCCTGATACGTAAAGCACGTTGTCCACCTTTACCACCTGCACATAGCCTGCGGTGGTGTCCTGTTTTAGCGGGTTATCCCAATGCCATTTTTCTTTTTGGATCGGCCCGGTCTGCGCCCACGACCATGAGATGGCTATTACGAGCAGCATTCCCGGCAAGAGTTTCTTCATATCAATTTTTTTTGAACCACTTGCTTACAGGCGTTTATACGGTCGCTGGCGGACAAAAGTTTGCTCCAAAAAGCCGTGGACTGCGAAGTGGTTTTTTACAACTGCCCTTTCTACATTTGTTACCAGTCGTTTACCTAACAGCCATGGCAAAACGTTTAGTAAAAGGAGAAAAGAAAATTTTTGGCGTGTGCAGCGGACTGGCCACTTATTTGGACCTGGACCCCACCGTGGTGCGGGTACTATTTCTGGTGGCCTTTTTCATGTTTGGTACCGGTGGAATTCTGTACCTGATTCTCGGGTTCTTGATGCCTGAGCAGTAACGGTGGCCTCGTTGCGCAGCGCGGTAACCTCCTACTATCGTCACGTGCATGACGAAGTGGAGCGCCTTTGTCAGGAACTTCCTACTCATCCATCGGCTGAATTAATTCATGATCTGCGCGTGCAACTCAAACGCATCCGTTTTTTGCGTAAGGTGATCAAGCGTTACGCCACGCTCGCAGCGGTACGACCCTTCCGGGTGTACATTCAGGTGTTCGATCGGGCCGGGCAGATTCGCGGGTATCAGATGAATCAGTACCGCGTAAGTGGTCAGCAGCAAGCCCCAGACGCACGAGAGCAAAAACTTATGCATCGATTGTGCGCTCGGTTACCCAAGGATCTGCGCCGCATGCAGCAAGCAAAAACGGAAATCGAGCGCGAGTTTGCGGTAACGAAATTCCCCACGAGTGCGGTGTTCTTGCGCCAACTTACCAACCGCGTTAAGAAGCGAATCACACCGTTTTTGTTTACTCACGAACTCCACCGCAGTCGCAAACTGCTCAAGGAAATTGCATACAGTGCCGAGCTGTCGCCCGCGCTGCACAAACAGATTCAAAATCGATACCGGATGCCGGTAGTAGCCGAACTGGAAGACAAGATTGGCGATTGGCACGATTTAGCACTAGCCCTCCACACGCGCGGTCTTACTTCGCACACGCGCGAAAAAATTGCCGCGCAGAAAAAAGCGAAACTACAGATGGTGTACCAGCTTTTGCGTAGTGGTCTTACTACTGCTGGTAAGTGATGATCTTCAAAAACGTTTATTTGAAATAGCTGATTGAGGTGGTTCGGCAGCAATCCCAAAGCCCACCTTCACTGCAAAGGCCGCTTTGGCCTGAATTAATCCCTCATTCGGAGAACCTGCCAACACCTGACTACTGATGACGAAACGAGATTGCTTCGCCCGGCCTCCTCGTGCCTCGGAGGACATTCGTCGCAATGATGTGCATGAATGGGCTTTACTTCGGCAGCACCAAACCTGCCACTTAACCGTCATTGCGAAGGCCGCTTCGGGCTGAAGCAACCCCGCTTTGTTGGTCCGCATTTCCAGGGATTCGGTCAGGTTCTACTTTTGCTGGGTCCGCGCTACCGACTCTCGCATGCGTTCGTACTCCACCCGAAGGATTTGACTTTGGTCAGCCGCCCTTTGTGCTTCCATCTTTAAATCCTGTTGCATTTGCGCTGCCTGCTGCTTCACCAGTTCAAGCTCGGTACGCAGCTTCTCTACTTGCCGGCGGGCTCCACGCACCTGTTGATTCTGGATGAATCCAAACGCAAGCGATGCCAACAGCGCAAGCGATAAAAAGGCACTCAAGTAGTTCTTCATTTTAAAAGAGATGCTGATCTAAATCGAATAAACAAAAACCGGTTAGCAATTTGTCTTTTACTTGTTCCCTTTTTGCGCCTCCTCGTACTTTTTTCTCGTAAGTTCTGCCAATGCATGCACGCGCTCCATCTCAGATTGCATTGCCATTTGTTGTTGAGCAGCCATTTGCCGCATTAACATCGCAGCCTGTCGAGCTGAATCAAGAGCGGTGTGCAGTTCCTTTATCTGGCGGGCGGATTCCTCCGACTGTTGTTTTTGGACAAAGGCAAATCCAAGCGTCACAACCAGCGCAACGGACAAAACTGCAATTGCGATGTTCTTTTTCATTTGCATCCTTCTTTTGCCTGGTGAAGATAGCATATTCTCAATTACGCACCCGTAGGCCGCCTGGCGAAAAAACACTACTTTCGATCTCCCAACCCTCAACATCATGAAAAACCTCTTTCTGCTTACTGCGGCCCTCGTGTTGGTCACCGCGTGCCAAACCCCCGAAACCGAGCAACCACCCAAAGCCTACACCATCCAGCAGTTCATGGATGTGAAAAACATTTTCTCGGCCGGCTTTTCGCCCGATGAATCCAAGTTGCTATTGGGTTCCAACGAAACCGGCATCTTTAATGCCTTCGAACTCGATCTCAAAACGATGGAGAAGAAACAGCTCACCAGCTCTGCGCAGGAGTCTGTCTTTCCGGCATCCTATTTCCCCACGGATGACCGCGTGGTGTACACGATGGACAAAGGCGGCAACGAAATCGATCACATTTTTGTGCGCAACCCCGATGGCACTGCCATCGATCTGATTTCGGATTCTACGGCCAAAGCCAATTTCTACGGCTGGAGCTACGACAAAAAGCTGATGTACTACTCGGCCAATGCGCGCGACAAGAACTTTTTTGATCTGTACAAAGTGGATGTATCGGCTGCGCCTAAGGAAGGCAATGTATTTGCCTCTGCCATGATTTACGAAAACAAGGAAGGCTACGATCCGGCCGCCATCTCGGCCGATGGACGCTACATCGCGCTCACCAAAGCCATTACCACCAACAACAACGACATGTACCTGCTCGATACGCAGAGCAAACAAATGAAGCACATCAGCCAGCACGAAGGCGACATGAGTTTCAGTCCGCAGTACTTTAGCCTGGATGGCAAAACGCTTTTTTTCCTCACGGATGAGGGCAGCGAATTTGCCTACCTCGCCAGCTACGACATCGCCACTGGTGCCAAGGCAAAAGTGGAGGAAGCTCCCTGGGACATCATGTTTGCTTACCAGTCGCGCACCGGAAAGTATCGCGTGGTGGCCATCAACAACGATGCCCGCACGCAAGTGAAGATTTACGACCAGACCCAGGGCAACAAGCTGCTGGAGATTGAAGGCCTGCCGGCCGGAGACGTTAGCGGAGTGAATATTTCCGATAGCGAGAAGTTGATGACGTTTTATGTGAGCACGTCCCGGTCGCCACAGAACTTGTACCTCTACAACTTTGAAACGAAAGCCATTACACAACTGACCAACACCCTCACACCCGAGATTGATCCGAACGACCTCGTGGAAGGACAGGTGGTGCGTTTCAAGTCATTCGATGGGATGGAGATACCCGCGCTGCTCTACAAACCCAAAGGAGTAAAGAAAGGCGACAAGGTGCCCGCGCTGGTGCAAGTACATGGCGGCCCGGGCGGACAAACACGCCTGAATTATTCAGGAGCTTACCAGTACCTGCTCAACCACGGCTACGCCATTTTGTGTGTGAATAATCGCGGCAGCTCCGGCTATGGAAAAACTTTTTTTGCGGCCGATGACCAACGCCACGGCAACGAAGATTTGAAAGATTGCATCGCAGGCAAACAGTATTTGCAGTCGCTGGACTACGTAGATGCTGACAAGATTGGTATCCTGGGCGGCAGCTATGGTGGCTACATGGTGATGGCCGCGCTGACGTTCGCGCCCGAAGAGTTTAATGTGGGTGTCAACTACTTTGGTGTTACCAACTGGCTGCGCACGCTCAAGAGCATTCCGCCCTGGTGGACGTCTTTCCGAGAGGCACTCTACACCGAAATGGGTGATCCGGTGAAAGATTCAGTGGCACTGTATAACAAGTCACCGCTGTTCCATGCCGACAAGATCCGCAAGCCGTTTATTGTGCTGCAGGGCAGCAACGATCCGCGCGTCTTACAAGTAGAGTCGGACGAGATTGTGGCAGCTGCTAAGAAGAATAATGTGCCGGTGGAGTATGTCATCTTTCCCGATGAAGGCCACGGCTTTGTAAAGAAAGAGAACAACATCAAGGCCTCGGAAGAGGTGCTGAAGTTTTTGGATACCTATTTGAAAGGCAATTAAGTCCTTGCAGGCCTTGCTTCAGGCGTCTGACTGTTCCAAGCGGTCGGGCGCCTTTTTTATTTCAAATCAAACTCTTTCCGCAGCGACTTAAGCAGAGCCGCGTTGGATTCCACGTACCCTTTAAAGGGAATTAATCGCGTGGAGAGGAGGCCGTTGGTATGGTAATAGTTCAGCGTGTTGAACATCTGTTGCCGATTGATTTTTTCCGGTTGCGATAGATGAAACGGAATGTACTCGAGACTCGCTTCGTATTGCGCCAGTCGCTCA
>JBIIVI010000238.1:0-5554 GCA_044339555.1 Cyclobacteriaceae bacterium
AATTGCCCATCGCACCGGAGTACATCGCGTCGGTGGAGTTTGATAAAATCCGGAGTGGTTCCATGGCCGTGCTGCCCAACGGCACCGAGGCAGGACAGGAGCGAGCCGTTGTGGTGTTGTTCGAAAACAGCCATGAATTGTTTGGCCGCCCGGGCATGGTAAATACCTTACCCCGCTCGGAAAGTGTGCCACCTGTGCAACTCACTTTTCGCATTTAGTTTTCCAAGCCGGTGAAATTGATTGATCTGGGGGATGCACCGTTTAATCCGTTCATTTTTGTAAACGATCGATCGGTGGAAGTGCATTTGCCGGGCATGCCGCCCACCAGCAAGGCAAATACTGCACTGCTGGGCAGGCAGGCCGACAGTAGCCGCCCGGCGGAAGGCAGGTTCTATAAGTCGGGCGATAACATGCCGTGGGCAATTCATTTGCCGGAGAAGTTTGACTACCCGCTGGAGAGCCGCGCGATCGACAAAGCACACCTGCGCTTTAGCGAGTGGGCGAAGAGCGGCGGCACACGCGATAAAGACTGGTTCCGCAACAAGGGCGCCAATCGCTTGCCGGAGCTAATCTTTCGATAACCACCAGCACGCTTTTGCCTTCACGAAATCCGGGCGGTAGTACACCGTCCGGATTTTCATTTTCCAAAAACTCGCGCCGGAAGTCAATCAACGGCAAACCGGTTCCAATCGTCTAAAAAAGCCGAAACGCCCTACCGGCCACGCTAATTTCGCACCGTAATAAAAAACAGGAGTGGAGTCGCTCACAATGGAAATCAAAATCATGAAAACCCGTACCGGCCTGTTACCTGGCTTGCTATTATACTGCCTGCTGCTAACCGGGCATGCAGGCGCACAAACCGGGCTGGATGCCGCTAGCGGAAAAGCATGGGTTCATTCGGTTTTACAAGACGAGGCACTGTTGGATTCTTTGGTTACGCGCGCGTGGCAGAATTCGTATTGGATCAAAGGCTTCGAGGCCGAACTGGGCCAGCAACACGAGAATGTACGGCAGGAAAAAAACCGGTGGGTGTCTTCCTTTCGGATGGGCGTAAACTTTTTCTCTGTAAACACGCAGGTGAATGCCAGCAACGAGTCGGTTACCACGGCGGGGCTTTTCCCACAACTGGGCCTCACGTTGAGTATTGATCCGGAACGTTTCATCAGCCGGAGCAGCTACATCCGCGAAGCCCGGCTGCAAGTGGTGCGGGCCGAAAACCAGGTACTGCACCAACGTAGGCAATTGCGATTGGAAATTGTTCAACTGTTTTATCAGTATCTGGAAACACTTGGCATTTTGGAGCTGCGCGAGCAGTCGCAGCAAACGCAACAGGAGCAGTGTGCATTGCTGGAAGAGAAATTCAAGCGCGGTGAAGCGCAACTGGAGGCCGTGCTGCTGAATCAAAACGCATTGGCACTTGCCCACGAGGCGGTGCTGCGGGCCGAGGTGCAGGCGCAACGCATACGCGAGGAAATCAACCTGCTGATTCAACCCACTAAAGGGCAACCTGATCAAGAACAAAAATGGAAACACTAATTGGCATACTGCGCGCGTTGCTGCGCCACCAGGGGAAACTGGTAGCGGTGCCGCTGCTTACCATGCTAGTGATTTTTTACCTCACACGGAATCTTCCTCTGCAATACCGCACGGAAGCCCGCGTGTACCTCAATCTTCAGGAAAGCAAAGGTCTCAGCCTGGTGGATGAGGATTTGAAGCAGTACCAGGTGCACAGCTACTTTCAAAACACCGTAGAGCTATTGAAATCAAAGCGTACGCTGGAGCGCGTGCGGATCAAAGCGGTAGCGTTGGCCTTGTCGGACACCGCAAACTTCTTTCATGAAGGCAACCAAGCCCTGCGCGCCAACCGCCCGCAGGTAGAACAATGCCTGCGCGAGTGGAAAACGGGGCGGCCACTGAACCCGAACAATGCGGCCGACCGGCTGGTGTTGGCATTTCTGCAGGCACACCGCCTGTCGGACGACACGATGCGCAGCGGGTTGCTTGCCTTCCGGGTGATGGATAGCAATTTCATGAAAGTGGAGATTACAGCCGAGCACCCCGAAAAGACGCGGGTGCTGGCGCAATTGTTTATCGATGCATTGATTGAAGAAAACCGTGCTCTGGCCAAGAACAAAATCAAAGGCCATAAGGAAATCATCGAAGGATTGGTACGCCAGGCCAAAGAAGATCTCGACAGCAAAATCAAACGGCTGGAGCAATTTAAATCTACCAATACAATCATCAATTTGGGCGAACACACCAAGGCAATTGTTGTGTACCTGGTACAACTGGAGGGCCAACGCGCCAACCTGATGGCGCACACAGCTGCCAGCACCCGGGGCAGGCAAGAGGTGTTAGCTACCGTAAAGACCGGCAACGCGCTGTCGCTTGATCTTTCCAGCCACCATGAAATCCTCGCACTCAAGAATGAGCTGATGCAACTCAACCAGCAAGCGCTGCGCAGTTCGTTTCGCAGCCAGCAGATCAGCGACTCAAAAACAATTGACGGAAACATCGCGAAAGCAAAAACCGCCATTCAGGAAAAACTGGTAGAGCTCGCCCGAAAAACTCCGTACGATCCAAGTCAGTTTCAGCTGGAGTTAGCCAGCAAATATCTGGCGTATGATCTGGAGGCGGAGACCTCCACCGATATGATCACCATCATCAACAAAGAAATTCAACGGGTAAACGACTACGCCAAGCGCTTCGCACCCTTTGAATCGACCATTGGTGCGTATGAGCAGGAAATCAGCACCGCCAACCATGTATACCTCACGTTACTAAATAAGCTCAGTCTTACCGAATCGATGGAATACGGCTCGGGCGAAAATGTAATTGAAGTGATTGACCCACCCCAACAGCCGGAAAAACCGCAACCGTCTAAGTGTTGGCTGCTGGTGGCCTCGGGCGGCTTGGCCACATTTGTTTTGCTGGCAGCGGTTTTCATCATTCTGCATCTGCTGGACGCTACCATCTCATCGGGCGAAAAGCTGCAGGCGCATACGGCCCTGCCGATCGCGGGTGTTGTGCCGAAGTTGCCGTTGCCGGGCAACCGCCTGTGGGAAGATGCCTGGCGTACCGTGCAAACCCAACAATGGATGCAGATTGCGCAGTTGGTGTGGAGCCGCTGCCGCGGAGACGAAAACATGTTGCTGCTTACGTCAGCATGTGGCGAACAAGGGCAGGTTGCCGTTGCCGCACAGATCAAGAAGTATCTGCAGGAAGCCAGCCTGCGGGTGGTGATCATTTGGGCGAACCCCGCTTGCGATACACCAGCAGGCGAAAGCGATGTGGATCTGCGCGAATCGTTTGGAGAAGGCCGACTGATGGCCAACCGCACGCGCATTTTGCAGCAGGTAAAGCAACAGAAGCAGGCGTGCGATGTGGTGCTTGTCCTCTCCTCGGCTATGGACCAAACGGCAGAGATTCATTTTTGGATGGAACAGGCAAACCACATGATGCTGGCGTTTCGGGCGAATCGCGTCTTCACCCGGATGGATAAACGGGCAGAAGAATTGATTCGGAAATCGCCCGTGTCTTTTTTGGGAACCGTACTCATGGAAGCCAACCCGGATTCGATGGAAGACGATCTGGGCGGCTTGCCCTCCAAAAAAAGTGCAATGCGAAAGTGGATTAAAAAAATCGTTACGCGAAACTTAAGATGACTACACTATTGATGATGGCCGCCCTGCTGGTAGCGTTATACCTTGGCGGATATGCGGTGCTAAGTTTGATCTGGATTGTAGTGGGAAGAATCAGCTCACCCCCGGCAGGAAAGTTACATTCGTATAACCCTGAAATGCTCATCATCCTGCCCGCTTACCGCCCGGGTCCGATTTTCCGGCAGGTATTGGAGAGTGTAACAAAGGGTATCGGTAAACGCAACATCCACGTGCTTGTACTTTTGCAGCATGCAGACGAAGCCTTTGCCACGCTTGCACACACAAATGGCTTTTTTGTAGAACAACAGGCATTTGATCATCTCCCCGGCAACTCGTACCAGCATGCACTGCGGTATCTCTGCGGGCGTATTTCTGCTTTACAAAATAAAGGTGAGATCAACCCCGAGTTTGTGATGCTGCTGGATAAAGACAACCTGATTTCACCCGACTTTTTTGACCGCATTCCATCGCACGTGTACGACCGCTACGACATCATTCAAGGCCAGCGACTTTCTATTGATACCAAAACCGCCATCTCATTTTTTGATCATCTTACCGAGCGGCTGAACGATACCATGTTTCGGCAAGCAAAACAGAACCTCGGGCTGATGGTGGAGCTGAGCGGAAGTGGTGCTCTGATTGAAACCGATTTGTTTTTGGAAACCATTGGTAAACTTGACCCCAACGCACCGGGCTTTGATAAGAACTTTATGGTGCAACTGCTACAAAGTGCCCGTACCGTGCGCACGATTTTTTGGCCACACAGCACGCTGCGCGAAGAGAAAACCTCAAGCCAGGCAGCCCACAATCCGCAACGCGTGCGCTGGTTTGGCGAACAGTATTATAATGCATGTTACAGTGCCGGCCTTCTTTTAAAGGCAGCGTGGCGATACAAGCGCGTGGCGCCAATCGATTACCTGATCACCCTTTGCCGCCCACCGCGCTCGGTGCAGTTGGTACTGATCGCTGTTTTGGCGGTTGCCGAGTGGATTACTTTTTGGTGGCGCGGGGAATGGCCGATGCAATATCCTCTGTTCTCTGCGGCTGCAATTGTGCAGGCATTGGCCATCGTGATCTTTCTTCATCGTCACCGTGCCCTGAGCCGTAGTTTACGGTATGCCGTTTACCTTCCCACGCTGGCGCTGCACAACGTTATCAACGCGATGAAGAGCCTGCGTAAGGAAAACCGGGGTACATTTATTCACACGCCGCACCAGTTATAAATGATTCGCCTGGCGCCTTCAGCTGGTACAACGATCGCCCGGTTTATCCGCGGTGAACATGCTTCGCCCGCATGGCTAGGCTGGTGCCTGGCACTGGCTTGCGTTCCGGTGGTGGCAGGTGCCATCATGAAGTTCGGATTGCTGGCAGGCATGGGCATCGTGGTGGCTGTGGTGGCCGTGCCGCTGGCCGTATCAGCGTTGTGGAACACGGGAATTGGCCTCTACATCATGCTCTTGTTTGCGTTCTTCATTAGCATTCCAAACCGGCTGGCAGAAGGAATCCCGATGGGCATTGCACTGGATGTAATGATACTGGTCATGCTCGTGGGCTTGCTTTACCGGTGTACGGTAAGTCGGGATTGGACAAGTTTTGATACGCCCATATCAACGGCTGTCTTTCTGTGGGCGGCAATGAATCTTGCGGAGTTGGTAAATCCCTGGGCGGGTTCACGCGTGGCCTGGTTTTACGTCATTCGTCCGGCGGTGGGCTACATGATGGTGTTCTTTTTAACCTACAGCTACTTGAACACACGCAGAAAACTTTTTGGCATGGTGGCTACCATTTTCTTTTTAAGTTTCGTTTCCGCCGTGTGGGGGATTTGGCAGGCCACCGTAGGTTATTTTGCGTGGGAGTATCAATATGTATTTAGTCACGATCTGGTGCACCTG
>JBIIVI010000008.1:0-25941 GCA_044339555.1 Cyclobacteriaceae bacterium
TCCCAGTTCTTGTAGGTGGCACTTGTCGTCCAGTTTAAAATTACGTCCGGTAACCCGTTACCCAGAACCTGAAAGTCTCGCTCATCGTAGATAGGTCGGCCAAAATTAGCATCGGTGGGATCGGTCACAAAGTTGTTGTCAACATTCTCGAATACCCATCGGCCGTCTTCGCCGATTCCCTGGAATTTTAGCCCGTAAATCTCGCCAATCTCCCGTCCTTCCTTAGCCCGAACCATGAAACTACCATTTTGGCCAGGCGCGCCTACGTTTCCAAAGAATCGCTCTGTAACACCCTCGCCGGCAAGGTCGTTGATCCGTGTACGGAGCGTAGTGAAGTTGATACCGGTGGTTAAGTTAAAATCACGTTTTTGAATTAACTGATAATTCAGCGCCAACTCAATACCAGAGTTCTCCAATTCTCCACCATTTGACCACGTGAAAGGCGCCAAATTCGGAGGAACCGGTGCCGGCAAGAGCGAAATAAAGTCTGAGGTAATCCGTTGGTAAACATCGATCGTTCCCGACAACCGGCTATTGAAAAGGGCGAAGTCGATACCAGCGTTAAATTCGTTCTTACGCTCCCAGCTGAGATTGGGATTTGCATTGAAATTCGGGGCGAATCCCGGAACAAACTGACCATTTACAGGAAAGTTTCCGGCTCCAGTAAAGGTCAAAAGGCTCAAATAGCTGTCGTTCGGTTGTTGACCTGTTACACCAAATCCGGCACGCACCTTCAATGAGTTCACGGCTGGAATATCAATCAGGTTGGATAAGGTTACCCCGGCACTCACCGCTGGAAAAAGTCCCCATTTGTTTCCGTCACCAAATCGTGAGCTGCCCTCATAGCGCGCCGAAGCAGAAAGGAAATACGTTTCTTTGAAATTGAAATTGACACGACCAAAGAAAGCGATGAGTCGATTGTCATTCTTATAGCTGAAAGCCGATGCTACACCATTCGGAATATCCAACGCACGGCCAAGGTCGTTAAAGCTAAAAGCATCCGATATAAAGTTACCAGCACTTATTCCAAAACCTTCATTAACAAAATACTGATAAGAGTAGCCACCCAAAGCAGCTACATTCAGGTCGCCAAAGTTTTTATTGAAATTCAAGGTTGACTCGAAAAGATCGAACTGCCTTTTATCAGCCCTTCTACCCGCTAAGCCCCTATTGCCAAACCCGACAAACAAGCTCTGCCTGCTAAAATACGTACCTCGCATTTCATCTTCCGTTTGCTTGCTGTAATTCACGCTCGCGCTAAGGGCGTCCGAGATCTGATATGTGCCACCAATATTTATATTCAACGTGGAAAATTGGCGCTCGTTTATGTTCTGCTGAGTAATGGCCACCGGGTTCAGGAAGTCAAACCGTGTTTCCTGATAAAATCCGCCATACTGGGCAAACGCAGCGTCGGAAGACCGAATGGGAGCTGTGGGGTTGTAAATCGTTGCGTAGCGAAATGCGTCCGAGAAGCCAAAATTCTCCTTTCTAGAAGTTGTGACGATCTGTGCATTGATGGTAAGCTTGTCATTTAACGCCTTTTGACTCAAATTCAAGCGGGTGTTCAAATTTTGAAATCCGGTGCCATTTAACGGCCCCGCGGCTTTCAATAAACCATCGATATCACGGAAGTTTACAGATGCCCGGTACGAGGTACCCTTCATTCCGCCACCTAACGATACAGTATGCACATGGCTAACGGCATTACGCGTAATCTCGTCCAGCCAGTTGGTATTTGCATTTCTGTCCCCGCCGGTAATGCCAAGTTGAGATGACAAGTCCCTAAACTGCTGTGCATCCAGAACCGGAACTCTTCGAGCGATCGACTCAACTGAAACCTGACCATTATAGTCAACTGTCGTCTTACCTGATTTACCTTGTTTCGTGGTAATGAGAATTACACCCGCAGACCCACGAGTCCCGTAAATGGCCGCTGCTGAGCCATCTTTCAAAACATCCATGGTTGCAATATCGTTCGGGTCCACACTGTTCAGAGCCGCTCCGATCACCCCATCTATTACAATCAAGGGTTGTTGGTTAGCGCCTACACTGGAAAGACCACGCAACCGGATGTTGAAACCCTGAGATGGGTCAGCCCCTTCACGAACTACCTGTAAACCAGCCACCTTACCGGCTAGTAATTGCGCGGGATCATTGATATTTCCTTTGTTGAACTCTTCCGACTTCACACTAGAAACGGAACTCGTAATCTCCTTTTTGTCTTGAGTACCATAACCTACCACCACGACTTCTGACAGCGCGGTTACATCGGATGCTAAAGACACGTTTACCGTAGATTGTGTTCCAACAGTGATCTCCTGCGTGGTATAACCCACAAACGAAAACACTAATACGGCATTCGGCCCTACGTTAATGCGGTAGTTACCATCTGCATCACTCACTGTACCGTTGCTGGTGCCTTTCTCGAGGATGTTTACCCCGGGAATTCCTGAATTGTCATCCGCAGATGTAATTCTACCAGATACTGCACGCTCCTGCGCTAACGCCAAACTTGTGGCGAAAACCATCAGAAGGGTAGCATACCTGCGTACTGCCAGATAAAATCTAATCATACTGGTTTTAGTTAGGTTTAAAATTGTTTTTGGTTAGTTCCCGAAAAGCAATCGCAACACGGTTCTCCCGCAGAATTAATTTTTCGGTAATCAATATTAGTGGGAAAAATCCATTTCAGCGACCCGGTAACTCAAAAATATCGCTAAATTTTAATGGAATCGTAACCGCAATCGTTTTCGGTTTTCCGGTTCGTTCAACGTATCTTTCGAAAAAGTGAACATCACCAGCCAGCTGGAAACCTCGGCCCGACCGGTTGATTTTCATAAATGCACGTGATACTCTTGCTATATTGCTGGTAAATTTTTTTTTAATCGACTTAAGTAGTAAGAAATGAAGTTCAATCAAGTTACCATTAAAGATATCGCACGCGAACTGGGTATCTCCCCCTCCACGGTGTCGCGCGCACTGAAAGACCATCCCGATATTAGTGTTGACACCAAAAAGGCTGTAAACGAATTGGCCGAACGCCTCAACTACCAGCCCAACATTGTTGCCTTGAGCTTGCGCCAAAAAAAGACCAACACCATCGGTGTAATCATTCCGGAGTTAGTGCATTTCTTTTTCTCCACTGTGATCTCGGGTATTGAGGATGTTGCCTACCAGGCCGGTTATAACGTCATCTTAACACAATCAAACGAGTCGTATCAACGCGAGGTGTTAGACGTTAAGGCCCTTTTCAACAGCCGGGTAGATGGCATGCTGCTGTCAGTCTCGCGGGAAACAACCAATTTCGATCACATCGAATCCATCCTTTCAAAAGGGGTTCCAATCGTGTTTTACGACCGAATGTACAATAATCCGAACACAAGTAAAGTAATTGTAGACGACTACGTTGGCGCCAAAGAAGCCGTTCTTCACTTGATTGAACAAGGGTGCAAGCGCATCGCGCATTTACAAGGCGCCCCTAATCTGATCATTAGTAAAGACCGCTTGAAAGGCTACCAAGACGCGTTGATTGAAAAGGAATTGGAAGTACGCGATAGCTATACCGTTGTGTGCCCGGAAGGTTCGATCGAGGAAGGAAAAAAAGCAACCAAGAAACTTTTAGCGATGGCCAATCCGCCCGACGCACTTTTCTGCAACAACGACCCAATGGCGATGGGGGCCATGATGGCCATCAAAGAAAAGGGCTTGAAGATTCCGGACGACATTGCTTTGGTGGGATTTAGTAACTGGAGCTATGGCGAAATGGTAGAACCCTCATTAACCACGGTAGACCAACCCGGTTTCGAAATGGGCCAGGAAGCTGCCCGCCTTTTGATCCGCCAAATCGAGATGAAAGACAAAGACGAAGCAGAAGTAAACCCGGAAACCAAAGTGTTAAAAACGAAGCTGGTGGTGCGGCAATCGTCCCTCAAAAAAGGAACAAATCGCAAAAAATAGCGCAATCGTTTTCTGAATTTTAATCGATCCTTTTCGTTGTTACGTTAACTTGAATGCCTGTACTTTCCTTGTTTAAATCCCACGGATCGATGGCACTTCCTCAAAAATCGACACTTCTTCAACAACCGGGTGCTCTTCAACATGTTTCCACCCACCCGACGGGCTGGGAATTTGAAAGCGAAGGGGCATTCACTCAAATTCAATTCTTTAGTCCCGGGATTGTTCGGGTGCAGCAAAGCCGCGCACGGCACGTTTCGGTTCAGTCTTATGCCACGGTGGCTACTCCGCAACCAGTATCAGTAACTACCCAAGACAACACATTCGACTTTGACCTCCTCTCGTCCGAGCTGTGTGTTCGGCTTCGTAAATCAGATTCCTCGCTAGTTTTCCTGACGCGAGATGGACGGTGCGTTAATCAGGATGAACCTGGGCTCACCACCAGTTGGATTGGCGAACAAGTGACGTGTTACAAGACCCTTCAACCAGGTGAGCGCTTCATCGGGCTGGGCGAAAAAACCGGCCACCTCGATCGTAAAGGAGCCGGCTACCAGAACTGGAACACCGATGCCTATGCATATCATGCGGGCACCGATCCGTTGTACAGCAGCACGCCCTTCTACATCGGACTTCACCAGGGACTTGTTTATGGAATCTTTTTCGATAACTCGTTCAAAAGCTACTTCAACTTCGGCGCATCCAACAACCGGTTTGCCAGCTTTGGTGCCGATGGCGGTGAGATGAATTATTACTTCCTCCATGGTGCTACGGTGGCCGAGATCATTCGGGGTTACACGTATCTAACCGGCCGAATGCCGTTGCCGCCGCTTTGGAGCCTGGGGTATCAACAATGCCGCTACAGCTATTACCCGGATAAGGAAGTACTGGCGGTAGCCAATACGTTTCGCGAGAAAGACATACCCGCGGATGTGGTCGTGTTGGACATCCACTACATGGATCGGTACAAGATTTTTACGTGGCATCCCAACCACTTTTCCAACCCTGCTTCGTTGATTCGTGAACTGCGCGCCAAAGGGTTTCATGTCGTGATTATGTGCGACCCGGGGATTAAAGTGGAGGCTGGCTACCCCGCCTACGAGAACGGCGTAGAAAAAGAAGTTTTTATCAAATACCCAGACGGCCAGAATTATACCGCGCAGGTTTGGCCAGGCTGGTGCCATTTTCCGGATTTTACCAATCCTGCTACCCGCCACTGGTGGAAGGAGCAGTTTCAGGACTATGTCGGCCTCGGCATCGAAGGGTTTTGGAACGATATGAACGAGATTGCCACATGGGGAAATTACTTGCCAGAAAACATCTTGTTTGATTTTGATAGCCGGGGTGCCACCATGCGCGAAGCCCGCAACTTGTACGGCTTCCAAATGGCTCGCAGCACTTACGAGGGCACCAAAGAACTAATGGCCAATCGCAGACCCTTTAACCTGACCCGCTCCGGGTTCTCGGGCATTCAACGCTATGCCGCGTTGTGGACAGGTGACAACGTTTCGTACGATGAACACATGTTGCTGGGCGTACGAATCGTGAACAGTTTAGGTCTTACCGGAGTTGCCTTTGCGGGATACGATGCGGGCGGGTTTGTAGGCAACGCCTCGCCCAAGCTTTTTGCCCGTTGGATTTCAATTGCCGCGCTCTCGCCGTTCTTCCGCGGCCACACGATGATCAACACAGCGGACTCCGAACCTTGGTCGTATGGAGAGGAAGTAGAAAACATCACGCGCAACTACATAAAGTTTCGCTACCAGTTGATGCCGTACCTTTATTCACTTTTCTACGAGGCTTCAAAAACCGGCATGCCTGTGCAGCGCAGCTTAGCCATTGAGTTTCCCTTTGACAACGCAGTCTTCGATCACCGCTTCGAAAACCAATACCTCTTCGGCTCGAGCATTCTGGTGGCACCGGTAGAAAGCCAAAAGGAAATCACCAAAGTCTATCTGCCGCCAGGCGAATGGTACTATTTGTTCGATGGTCAGAAATTCCAGGGTAGCCAGGAAGTCTATGTGGATTGTCCCCTCCATAAATTGCCTATTTTTATCCGAGCGAGCAGCGTGCTGCCTATGAAAAACCCGGGGATCAATACATTCGATCAACAAGAAGAACTGCTCCTCCACATCTATCACGGCACGGGCGATAACTCCTTTACGCTCTACGAGGACGATGGCGTGAGTTTCGATTACGAGCACGGCATTGCTAATACTCGCCAGCTCACCTATCATGCCGACCAAAACAAATTAGAGATCACTTCCGCAGTTGGCTCCTACCCTTCCCCTCATCGTGTGGCCCGGGTGGTTTTTCATGGATTTGAAAGGTTGAACCAGGTGCGCGTGAATACACAAGACCAATCCATCGCCCTACGCGAGCATTCCTTTTTTGCTCCGCTGGAAAAATACGACCCGATTAATGAGCCAGACTCGATGGGATCGGAATCCGTGCAGGAAATCAACTTTCAACTTAATGGTTCCGCCTACGTGGTGGAATGGTAAACCCATGCTCGACTTTCAAAAACGACTAACGAAAGGATTTCTTACGCTGCTGAGCCTGCCCTCCACCGCAATGGGCTTTGCGCTTTCCGTGCAGATTTCCGCCTTAAGTTGGATTCTCTCCACGCAGTACCAACTTGATATTCATGAAGTGGGAATCGTTTGGGCAGCCGGACCAATTGCCGGTATTGTAGGCCAGGTGCTGATTGGCATCATCAGCGACAAGGTTTGGTTCTGGGGCGGCCGCAGGCGCCCGTTTATCTGGATTGGCGGTGTGTTGGCGGCACTCAGCTTGTTGGCGTTGCCCAGTTTGGGCGCCATCAGCTCTTCGACCGGGTTTGGAATTTTGGTAGTAGCTATCTCAGTAGCACTCACGTTGGATCTATCCATCAACATCAGTTTCAACCCCACCCGTTCGATCATTGCCGATGTAACACCCGAGGGTGAAAAGCGCACCTTTGGCTACACATGGATGCAAACCATTTCCGGCTTCTTTGGGGTTTTGGCTTATGCGATCGGTGCCTGGTGGGGCAACTACTCACTCATCTACTTCGGGGCCGGACTTGTATTGCTGTTCTCGCTGCTGCCCCCGTTTTTTATCACTGAGTCTACTACGCTAAATTCACCTGAAGAGGCTGCGACTGGCGCAAGTGTGAGTCAGTTTGGTCAACTTTACCGCATTTACTTTGCCCATGGTTTTTGCTGGTTGGGGGTACAAACCATGTTTGTTTACATGATTTTCTTCGTGCGCAGCATGATGCCCCAAACCAACGATGCCGAAGCGGGCCAGGTGGTATCCGTTTCGTTTTTGGTACTCAACACGGTTGGTTTTCTGTTACCCTCTTTATTGTTAGAACCACTCGCAAAAAAAATCGGCCGCGTAAAAGTGCATGTATTCGCGATGGCCGCCATGTGCCTGGGCTATGCCTTGCTGATCTTCCTGGGTAGCACCCCCTTCATGATTTATTTGATTATGGCCATTGTCGGAATCGGTTGGGCCGCTACCGTGAGTCTGCCTTTTGCCATCATGACTGAAAAAGTGGAAAAAAGTAAAATGGGGCTTTTCATGGGCATCTTTAACTTGTCGGTGGTGATCCCACAATTGATCGTGAGCCTGGCGTTCGGGAAAATCATTCCCATGATCGAAAGCAAAACGGCCATCTTCATCATCAGTGCCATTTGCCTGGCCATTTCCGCACTACTTTGGACGATGGTGCGCGAAAACGTGGTTCACCACCCGAGTCGCCAAACTTCCACCTCGCATTAAACCGCTATGTCGAACACCACTTACAAACCTGCGCTGAGTTTCTGGCAAATCTGGAACATGAGTTTTGGATTTCTCGGCATCCAATTTGGATTTGCGTTGCAGAACGCGAACACCAGTCGGATTTTTTCTACGTTGGGTGCCAACCCCGAAGAGCTCCCGATTTTGTGGCTGGCCGCCCCGGTTACCGGTTTGCTGGTTCAGCCCATCATTGGTTTTTATAGTGATCGCACCTGGCACCCCACGTGGGGACGCAGAAGGCCTTACTTTGCTGTCGGTGCACTATTAGCCTCCATTGCGCTCTGCTTCATGCCTAACTCCTACGCCTTGTGGATGGCGGCCGGCACGCTATGGATCATGGATGCCTCCATCAACGTAAGCATGGAACCGTTTCGGGCTTTTGTAGGCGACTTGTTGCCACCTTCGCAGCGCACCACGGGTTTTGCCATGCAGAGTTTTTTTATCGGAGTGGGCGCCATTGTGGCCTCGTTTCTCCCAACCATTTTCACCGAGTGGTTCAACATCTCGAACGTAGCACCCGAAGGGCAGATTCCGGACTCCGTGCGATACTCGTTCTACCTGGGCGCCTTCATGCTTTTCCTTACGGTGATGTGGACCGTGATCTCCACGAAAGAATACCCACCACATCCAGAGGCGGAACAAAAACTCCGCAATCGCGAAAAGCGAAAAATTGACGATGAAGGATTCTTTAAAAAGCTCTTCGGTTACTATGGCCTGATCTTTATGATTCTGGGCCTGCTGATTTCCATTCTCGTTTATTTGTTTGCTGCTGCCAAAGAACTGCATGTGTTAGGTGTTGGCCTTTGTGTGTTTGGCGTGGTGCATTTACTTGCTTCGTTGTACATCAACCAAGGGCGCTCGTATCTGGGGCTGGTACACGTGGTAAAAGATTTCCACTCGATGCCTAAAACGATGGTGCAGCTGGCCTACGTTCAATTCTTCTCGTGGTTTGCGCTCTTTGCCATGTGGATTTACACCACCCCGGCCGTTACCAGCTACATTTATCAAACTACGGATACTACTTCTACCGCCTATAACGATGGCGCCAGTTTCGTAAGCATGCTGTTTGGTGCCTACAATGGAATTGCCGCGATTGCTGCATTGTTTTTGCCCGTGTTGGCAAAGTACAGCAGCAGAAGGATGACTCACCTTTTTGCACTTACATGCGGTGGCCTGGGTCTGATCTCGATTTATTTCATTACCAACCCTGTGTATTTGTGGGTGTCGATGGTGGGCGTAGGCATTGCCTGGGCCAGCATTTTGTCGATTCCGTATGCCATGCTTTCGGGCTCACTGCCGGCAGAGAAAATGGGGTACTACATGGGCGTGTTCAACTTCTTCATCGTCATCCCGCAAATTCTGGCTGCCACTGTGCTGGGCTTCTTCCTGAAACAGGTGTTTGATGGCGAAACCATTTACATCCTGGTAACTGGTGGTGTCTCGATGATCATTGCGGGATTGTTGTGCTTGCGGGTTCGCGATACCGAAGAAATTGCCCTCGGTCATCAGTAAATAGTTACAACACTGCCTATGATACGCGCGTTCTTAACCGGGTTAATTTGGATTGGCTTGTGTGCGCAGGGGTATGGCCAAACCTACCAGGAATGGCGGGCCGTTTTAACTATGTTACAGAGTTCGCCATCGTACGACTCGATCTGGAATGAACTCAAACGGCAAAAAAGAATCCCGCTGGTCAAAGAGGATTCCGTTGCGTTTCTGTATCGCGGCGAAGCCCGAACGGTGGAGTGGAATGGCGACTTCAACCAGTGGGGCTATAACAAAACCTTCCCCAACAAGGGCGTGCTTTTGCGAGCTCCTGATTTGTGGCTGTTGAAAGCCCGCTTCGAACCAAACGCCCGGCTCGACTACAAAATTGTGGTCAACGCAAGTCAGTGGGTGCTCGACCCAGCGAATCCACAACAACAGTGGTCGGGAGTGGCGGGCGGAAGTCCCAACAGCGAGCTGCGCATGCCGCGTTGGCGCGAAGATGTATTGCTCACGGAAAATCCGTCCATCCAAAAAGGAAAACTGCTGGAGGATCTTTTGATTCAAAGCACGCGGTTGGGCTACCAACTTACCTACTCCGTGTATTTGCCGTCCGATTATGAGAAGTTGCAAGAATTGCCGGTAGTCTATTTCACCGATGGGTACGAATACCTGCATCCACGCATGGGGCAGGCGTTTACCGTGCTAAATAACCTCATTGGCCTGCAATTCATTCGGCCGGTGATAGCCGTTTTTGTTGATCACCGCGAGCCGGCCAATCGAGCAAACAACAGAAGGATGGAGGAATTGAACATGAATCCCAGGTACTTGTCGTTTTTTGTGGAAGAGTTGATTCCCGAGATCGAAGCCAACTACCATGCAAGTCGTAAACCCGAAGATCGCGCCATTATTGGTACTTCCATGGGCGGGCTTTCAGCCGCTTTTTTCCTCTTTACCGCTCCGCACGTATTTGGCAAGGCCGGTATTCAGTCGCCTGCCTTTTGGAGGAGTCCGCAGGTGTATACGTTGTGCGATCAGGCCAAAGGCCAGGTGATCGAAATCTCCATGAGTTCGGGGACGATAAACGACACCAGCGAAAGCACCCGGAAGATGCGCGATATCCTGGAAAAGAATGCTTGCGTATACCATTACCGGGAGGTGCCCGATGGCCACTCGTGGGGCAATTGGCGTAACCTGCTGGACGAAGTTCTAACCGACTTATTCGGCCGCGGTAAACGATAGCTTTTTTGGGCATTGATTTTGTTTAGCTATCCATTAAGTTTGCTTTACGATGTTTTGTGCTGTTCGTCTTATCCCGGCCCTCACTGTATTTCTTGTTCTCCTTGTACTAGCGCAGGGTTGCTCGTCTGGCAAAGGCGCTCTTAAACGCGGCGATTACTCCAACGCTGTTGTGGCGGCAGTTCAGCGGCTTCGGCAAAATCCAGATCATAAAAAGTCGAAACAAGTGCTGCAGATGAGTTACACACTTGCCGTGCAGTATTTCGACACGGAAGCCCAGAACATCATCGGCTCCAACCAACCATTTAAGTGGCGGGCTGCCATGCAAAACTACGAGCAGATCAACCGCTTGTATGATGAAATCCGAACCTCACCGGGCGCGCTCGCGATCATCCCCAAACCTGAAAACAGGTTTCAACAGGTAGAAGAACTGAAACTGAAGGCGGCAGAAGAATCGTATCAGGCCGGCATCGAAGCGATGATGAAAGACACCCGTAGCAGCTACCGGGAAGCCCACGGATTATTTGAAGAAACTAATCGCCTCTCGCAAGGTTTTCGCGAAGCCATCGAGATGCAGGAAAAGGCGCGTGAAAACGCCACCTTGTTTGTGATTGTAGGTCGCACCCGTTTCGGCGAAGACTGGGATTTTCAACAGGATTTGCAATCTTGTAATCAGCGATTTGTAAAGTTTTTCAGCTCAGAGCCCGATCAATTGGCCCGCTACAGCTTGTGGGTGCAATCGGAGGTCACGCACTTCAATGAATTTCGGCCCCGTATTACGCGCACGGAAGAAGCTTTTCAAGACAGTGTGCAAACAGGTGAGAAAAAAGTGGGTGAGCAAAAAATTCCCATCTACGAAAACGTATCCGCGAAAGCGAACATTTTTACCAAAACCTTCCGTGCGGAAGGAGCGCTAAAAGTTGTGATTTACGGATCGAACGAAGAGGTGGTTTTTAATCAGACTTTCGAGCGGGCGGCTGAAGAAAGCCCTTCGTGGGGAACGTTTACTGGCGATGAACGTGCCCTGCCGGACCGGGTAAAGCGACTGATGCGCCAGCGCGAGCCTGCCACCAGCCAGGTTCGGCAAACGGTGCATCGCGAAATTGAAAAAGACATCCGAAACAGCTATTGCAGCTTTCTGGATCGGTACTGATGCCGTGCAGGCGACAAGTTGCCACGAATTTGTGCGGCCGCAGAAACCTTTCGATAGGTGACGTAGTTTAAACAGGCACATATTGCTTCTATGAAATGCCCAACAGCCGAGCAGACCGATCGAAATAACAATCTGCACGGGCATTCCATGTAACTGTAAACGAAAAGTTATTAACACATGAAATCGCCATCAGCAAAGCAGACCCAACAGTATGATAATTGGCCTGGCGATTCCATGTGACCTCTAAAAAACAATTATTAGCACATGAAATTCAAATACATCTTATTTGCCCTGACTATGACCACACTTGCTGCCACGGCCCAAAACGAAAAGGCGCCTGCCAAAAAACTTGAAATCGCCACATTAGGCTCCGGCTGTTTTTGGTGCACCGAGGCTGTTTTTCTACAACTGAAAGGCGTACAGAAAGTGGAAAGCGGCTACATGGGTGGGAAAGCAAAAAATCCCACCTACCAGGAAGTGTGTAGCGGCCTTACCGGCCATGCCGAAGTGATACAGGTAACATTTGAACCTGCCGTGATTTCGTTTGAGGAGGTCTTGGAAGTCTTCTGGAACACACACGACCCCACCACCCTAAATCGTCAAGGCGCAGATGTTGGTACTCAATATCGATCGGTGGTTTTCTTTCATACACCCCAACAAAAGGAAACTGCAGAGGCTTACAAAAAGCAACTCTCCGCTGCTGGTACGTTTAAGGACCCGATTGTAACGGAAATCAGCCCGGCCTCGGAATTCTATGTGGCCGAAGATTACCACCAAAACTACTATGCATTGAATCCCAACCAGGGTTATTGCCAGTATGTGATCCGCCCGAAGGTGGATAAGTTCAAGAAACAGTATGCATCGAAGCTAAAACCGAGGTAACCCCTAAACAGCGGGCAAAAAGTTAAAAAAATGCCGCTTGGGCCTGAAACTTTGAAAAACGCGTTCCGTTATTAATGCCAGAGAGTAGAGTAATTCTTCTCATAGGTTTAGGTTTAGGTAACAAGAAGCCTCTTCAGACGGAAGGGGCTTCTTGCTTTTCAGCCCTGCCCTATTTCGCGCAATACTACCCGTAACTCATTCAACATCATGGCGGTAGCGCCCCATACGATCTCTTCCTCCACCACAAAATGGGGGGCCCGCATCGGGAAAACCCGGGCAGCCATAATATCCTTTTCGCGAACAGCATCGGGTGCAAGCAACTGGTTTATGTTCGCCTGTAAAATCCGTTCAACTTCTTTCTGGTCGGGTATAAATCGGGCAGGAACCTCTAAAAACCCCACAATAGGCGTTACGATAAAATTGCTGGGAATAACAAAAAAAGGCGACAGTGCACCCAAGATTTGAACGGATTGTGGTTTCACCCCAATTTCTTCCTGCGTTTCGCGCAAAGCAGTTTCTACGGCGGTTTCTCCCGGTTCGGCCTTGCCCCCTGGAAAGCTTACTTGTCCGCTGTGAGCCCCGAGATAATCGGGCCGTTTGATCAACGGCAAAAAAATCTCTTGCCCACCCGGGTACAGCAAGATTAAAACACTACCCGGCTTGGGTGGCACTTTATGTTCGAAGTTCGGTTTCACGAGACCAGTAGGTGTCGCGCGCAACGGTTCGTGTGCGCTGGCGCCCGGCAAGGGTTGAGCTAACCGAGCACGCAAGGGCCCTACCAAATCCGGCAACTTGGCTAACGACATTTCTTCAGTTCTGTGACCGTTACCATCTTATCGCCCGCTTCTTCGGACAGCCAAAACTGCTCGCACGCTTTCTCCAGTTGCCCATTTTTGAGATAGGCCTGACCGAGGTAAAAATGAATCCGGTCGATAAACGGATCCATTTGCTCGGCTTGTTTCAGCAGTCGTTCAGCGGATGCAAAATCACCCCGCAAGAAATAGAAGATGCCTTTGTTGCGATACGCCCAACCGTTATAAGGATCTTGCGAAATACTTTCATTGATATCAGCTTCAGCCTCCGCCAGTTGGTTGTTCTGCAAAAAAATGAAGCCGCGATTGTTGAGGTAGTAAGGATGCTTGGGTGCCCGATCCAACGCACGATTGCATTCTGCCATGGCTCGCGGCAGATCCTGAAGATCGAGGTAAACCAGCGCCCGCGTGTTGTAAATGTTCGCTTCGGTCGGATTCAGCTTTTCAGCAGCAGCTAAATCAAACAGTGCGCTGTCGTATTTCTTTAGATAGTAGAAAATGGTCGCTCTATTTACGAGTAAATCGGAAGACGGCTTTTCCGCTTTCGCCATTGCTTGGTTAAATGCTTGTTGAGCGCCCTCAAAATTTCGGAGTCGGGTAAAGATCAGGCCACGGGTAAAATCAATCCAGGCGGTGTCCGGCTTTTGTTTCGCTACACTTTCTACATCCGCCAGTGCCGCGTAATATTCTTTCAGTTCGAAGCGGGCATTTGCGCGATTAAAAATCGCAGGCAGAAAATCAGGACGGCAACTCAACGCTTGATCATAATAGTGAACCGCCCGATCAAAATTCTGCGACCGAAACTCCATTGTGCCCAGATTGTTGAGTGCATCCAGAAAACAAGGATCCAACTTTGCCGCCTCCTGATAATAGTAGGCCGCCTGACCTTTGTTGCCCCCTTCCAGCGCGATGTTGCCCTTGAGCAAGAACTGTTGCATTTTGGTTTCCCGGCTGGAGCAGGCTACTCCTGCGCCTATCAAGATAATACAGCCAACCGACTTCAGAACATGTTTCATGTGTCAATTTTTTTGTCTAAGGTCACACGGAATATCCAGGCCCGATTAACATCCCTGTGGGTGAACGCAGTACATGGATACTTCATGACTGAAGCAACCCGAACACGGGCGCTTTGTTCAAGTAAAATTCCTGCAAGTTATTTTGTTTTATGAAATGTGTTCCATTTCTTTGAATCGTTAAAAGTAATGAACCGCATCACCAACATTCATCTGCATCACTACCACGGCAATCCGCTGCGGAGTGGCGTTTGTATGTTCTGATCATAACATCAAATTTGAGCGAAAGGCTTGCCACTCCCAAGGCAAGCCTTTTTTGTTGTTTTTTAAAATAGAAAGATGAACGAAATCTTACGAATCGCGATCCAAAAGTCAGGCCGGCTTCAAGAAGGCTCGTTGCAATTATTGAAAGAATCTGGCTTAGCCATTAGCAATGGCCGTGATCAACTAAAAGCGCAGGCAAGAAATTTTCCGGTGGAAGTACTCTTTCTCCGGGATGATGATATTCCCCAATACGTGGAAGACGGTGTGGCCGATGTCGGCATCGTGGGCGAAAACGTGTTGCTGGAAAAAGGCAAACAACTAGAGTTGGTAAAGAGATTGGATTTTGCCAAATGTCGGCTTTCTATGGCCATCCCGCGTAGCGAAACCTACCAGGGTATTACCAGTCTGGAAGGCAAAAATATTGCCACCAGTTATCCGAATATCGTGCGCCAGTTTTTGGCTACCAAAGGTGTACAAGCAGGCATTCACGAGATCAGCGGCTCGGTAGAAATCGCGCCCGGCATAGGACTGGCCGATGCCATCTGCGATTTGGTAAGCACGGGCAGCACGTTGCTGAGTAATGGTTTGAAGGAAGTGGAGGTAGTGTTGCAAAGTGAGGCGGTATTGATTTCCAATCCTAATCTGGCAACCCACAAGCAGCAAATTTTGCAAAAGTTGCTGTTCCGGATAAACGCAGTACAATCCGCCAAGAACAACAAGTACATCTTGCTCAACTGCCCCAACGACGCAATTGAAAAAATCACCTCCGTAATTCCGGGCATGAACAGCCCCACGATTATGCCACTGAGCCGCGCCGGGTGGTCATCCCTCCACTCCGTTGTGAACGAGAACGACTTTTGGGAAAAAATCGACCAACTCAAGTCATTTGGAGCCCAGGGTATTTTAGTGATTCCCATCGAAAAAATGATCGCCTAAAGCAACGTCAACACGAATGAACGTTTTTACAAATCCCGAACCGGCCGAATGGAAAAAGTTATGCCAACGGCCGCAACTTGAATTGGAGTACTTGGACAGCTCAGTGCGAAACATTCTCCATCGCGTTAAAAAATCGGGGGATGATGCGCTGCGCGCCCTCTCGCTGGAATTTGATAAATGCGCCTTAACGAACATCGAAGTAACAGAAAGCGATATTCGCGAAGCAGCTAATCTGTTGCCGGAATCGCTGAAGGCCGCCATTCAAACCGCAGCCGCGAACATTCGCCAATTTCATGAAGCTCAAAAACGAGAGACCCTGACCGTGGAAACCATGCCCGGGGTAGTTTGTTGGCGCAAGGGTGTTCCGATCGACCGGGTGGGCATTTACATCCCGGGTGGAAGTGCCCCTTTGTTTTCTACTGTGTTGATGCTGGCTGTGCCTGCACGCCTGGCAGGCTGTAAGGAGATTTTGCTGTGTTCACCGCCCACCCATCAAGGAAAAATTCATCCCGCCATTTTGTATTCGGCCAGTGTTACCGGAGTGACGAGAATATTTCAAGTCGGTGGAGCGCAGGCAATAGCTGCCCTTGCGTATGGCACGCCAACCATCCCTTCGGTATTCAAGATTTTCGGGCCCGGTAATCAGTACGTTACCAAAGCCAAGCAACTCGTTAGCCAGGAAGGTGTGGCGATTGATATGCCAGCAGGTCCCTCGGAAGTATTGGTGTTGGCCGATGCTCAGGCAAATCCTGCTTTTATTGCGGCCGATTTGCTCTCACAAGCAGAACATGGAAGCGATAGCCAAGTGGTGTTTGTAACCAACCATGCTCCGCTGATTGCTCAGGTGCAGACCGAAGTGCAGATGCAACTCGAACGATTGCCCAGAAAGGAACTGGCACAACAAGCCTTGCAGCATAGTCTTTCCGTTCTCTTCAATGACGCGGAAGAGCTCTTTGAATTTGTCAACACGTATGCTCCCGAACATTTGATTATCCACTGGACGGATGAAGTGGGAGCAGCTAACCGAATTCGCAACGCAGGTTCTGTTTTCCTCGGACCTTGGTCGCCCGAATCGGTTGGTGACTATGCTTCCGGCACCAATCACACCTTGCCTACTAATGGCTACGCCACCGCCTTTGGGGGTGTTTCGTTAGAGAGCTACCTCAAGTTCATTACCTACCAACGGCTCACGCCCGCCGGTTTAAAAACGCTCGGGCCGGTAGTAGAAGAAATGGCGCTGGCCGAGCAGCTCATGGGCCACCAGCAAGCCGTTCGAATTCGTTTAAATGCACTTGCATGAGCATCACCCACTTGGTTAGGCCCGGCATTCAAAAAGTAAAGCCCTACTCCAGCGCGCGCGATGAGTTTTCAGGAACGGCCAGTGTTTTTCTGGACGCAAACGAAAACCCCTTCCCTACGTCCTATAACCGGTACCCCGATCCACATCAGCGGGCCTTGAAGCAAAAACTGGCCGAGTTGAAGCGAGTACAGCCCGACCAAATTTTTCTCGGTAATGGCAGCGATGAAGCCATCGATTTGCTGTTTCGGGTTTTCTGCGAACCCGGCAAAGACCAGGTCATCATGCCCGAGCCTACTTATGGAATGTACAGCGTAAGTGCGTCAATTAACTTAGTAGAAGCAGTATCTGTTTCGCTTTCGCGTGATTTTGATTTAGACGTGGCAGCCATCGAACGGGCCATCACTCCTGCCAGCAAATTGCTATTTCTGTGCTCACCCAATAATCCTTCCGGTAATTTGCTGAGCCGCGAAAAAATCGTGCGCCTTCTCGACTTATTCCCAGGCGTGGTGGTGATTGATGAAGCCTACATCGACTTTGCCGAATCTGAAAGTTGGTTGATACAACTTGATCGGTTTCCTCGTTTGGTAGTACTACAGACTTTTTCGAAAGCGTGGGGACTGGCGGGTCTGCGACTGGGTATGGCATTTGCTTCTGTTGAAATCATTGGGTGGTTGAATCGCATCAAACCGCCTTACAACATTAACGCGGTTACGCAGCAGATCGCTTTACAAGCGCTGGAACGCGGAACGCCCCACGAGCAAGTGGCCTTGTTGAACGCAGAGCGCAACCAACTGATGGAAAAACTGGCACAGCTGCCGATCACCGAAAAAGTTTATCCGTCTGACGCCAACTTTATTTTAGTACGAATGGCGAATGCAAACGAACTTTACCATTGGTTGCTGGAACAGGAGATCGTAGTCCGGAATCGCTCTATGGTAAAATTGTGCGAAAATTGCCTGCGCATTACTGTGGGCACACCTGCCGAGAATCAAAAACTGATTGAACTGCTAAATCAAAAATGAAAAAAGTACTTTTTATCGATCGCGATGGCATGTTGATCGTGGAGCCAACCACCGATCAACAAGTTGACAGTCTTGAAAAACTGGAGTTCATTCCCGGTGTGTTTACCTGGCTGGGAAAAATTGCGCGCGAAACTGATTACGAATTGGTGATGGTCACTAACCAGGACGGACTCGGCACTGCCTCGTTTCCCGAAGAAACGTTTTGGCCCGCACATACCAAAATGCTCACCGCCCTGGAGAACGAAGGCATCCGCTTCAGTCAGGTTCACATCGACCGATCGTTTGCGTATGAAAATAAACCTACGCGCAAACCGGGTACCGGCATGCTTACTCAGTATTTTTCCGGCCAATACGATCTGGCCAATTCGTGGGTGCTGGGCGATCGTTTGACAGACGTTGAACTCGCCAAAAATCTGGGCGCGAATGCGATTCTTTTTAATAATGGCTCGCTACTGCCCAAACTCACAGAGTTTGATCTCGACAAAACGTGCAAACGAGTAACACATCGGTGGGAAGAAATTGCCGAATTGATCCTGCGTACAGGCCGCACGGCTACGATTCATCGCAAAACGCGCGAAACCGACATCACCATTTCGTTAAACCTGGATGGGAACGGCATAAGTAGTATTCAGACTGGCCTGCCATTTTTTGATCACATGTTGGATCAACTCGCCCGTCACGGGCAACTGGATCTTTCGATTTCAGCAAAAGGCGATCTCCACATTGACGAACATCACACCATTGAAGATACGGCGCTCACGCTGGGTGAAACCTTTTTGAAAGCTTTGGGCAGCAAACGCGGCATTGAACGCTATGGCTTCTGCTTGCCAATGGATGATTGCCTGGCGCAAGTAGCACTCGACTTTGGTGGCCGACCGTGGCTCGTGTGGGAAGCCACCTTCCAACGAGAAAAAATTGGCGACATGCCTACAGAAATGTTCTTCCATTTCTTCAAGTCGTTTTCAGACACGGCCAAGTGCAATCTGAACATCCAAGCAGAAGGCACCAACGAACACCACAAGATCGAAGCGATCTTCAAAGCGTTCGCCAAAGCCATAAAAATGGCGGTAAAAAAAGAAGGCCACCAGTTACCCAGCACCAAAGGCGTAATTTGATCCGCTCCAAAACATGAACATCGTTATCTTAAAATACAATGCAGGCAATGTGCAGTCTGTGCGTTATGCGCTGGATCGTTTGGGTGCCAGTTATACGGTCAGTAATCGGCCGGAAGAAATTCAGGCAGCCGACAAAGTGATCTTCCCCGGTGTGGGCGAGGCAAGCACCACCATGCGCTACTTGCATGAACAACGATTGGACGAGGTGATCAGGAACCTGAAACAACCAGTGTTAGGAATTTGTCTGGGTATGCAATTGATGTGTGCCTATTCCGAAGAGAACAATACCACCTGCATGGGGATTTTCGACAGCCCGGTGAAGCGGTTCGAGGCCTCACCCGAGTACAAGGTACCACACATGGGATGGAATCAACTTGCGCAGGTGAAGGGTTGGTTGCCTGCTTCGGTTGAAGGCGGCTTCGTTTATTACGTGCACAGTTACTATGTGCCGGTGTTAGCGGATACAGTTGCACAAACCAATTATAAAGTAGAATTTAGCGCGGCTTTGCAGAAGGATAACTTTTATGCCGTGCAATTCCATCCGGAGAAATCAGACCGCGTAGGCGAGCAAGTGATTAAACGATTTTTAGAAATATGAAACCTACACCTGTTTAACAGCGGCTTTCTTCCGCTGTTTAGCAGGGATTTGTTACCGTCAGATTTTTTTATCGACTCAAATGAAAATTATTCCAGCCATTGATGTGATTGCCGGCAAGTGCGTGCGACTTACCCAGGGCGACTACGGAAAGATGAAGGTCTACCGCGACAATCCGCTTGAGGTCGCTTTGGAGTTTGAAAAAGAAGATATGGAGTTTTTGCATCTGGTAGATCTGGACGGCGCCAAAAAAGGCAAAGTAGTGAACTGGGACGCGATCGAAGATATTCAAGCCAACACATCGCTGAAGGTAGATTTTGGAGGCGGTGTAAAGTCCGATGAAGAGGTTGAACGCCTGCTCGAAATGGAAGTGAACCAAATCAACGTGGGTAGTCTGGCCGTGCGAGAGCCGAAAAAATTCAAGCGATGGCTGCGCGAATACGGTCCGGAAAACTTCATCTTAAGTGCAGATGTCAAACAAGACAAAGTGCAGATTTCCGGCTGGCAAGAAGAAACTCCGCTGTCCATTTACGAATTGATTCAGCAATATGATCAAGATGGCCTGATGTACGTAACATGCACCGACATAAACAATGACGGTATGTTGAAAGGTCCGAATTTTGGGCTTTACAAGATGTTGAAGAACAAGTTCCCCTATTTGCGCATCATTGCCAGCGGGGGCATCAGTTCCATCGATGATTTGAAAGAGCTACAATTCATCAAAATCCACGGAGCCATAATCGGCAAGGCCCTATACGAGGGGACGATTTCCTGGGAAGCACTAAAGCAGTCGAAGCTGGCTGATTAAAGATCGTGCTCACAAAACGCATCATTCCCTGCCTGGACATCAAAGACGGGCGTACAGTAAAGGGAACCAATTTTATAAATCTGCGCGATGCGGGCGACCCGGTTGAATTGGCAGCCAGTTACGCCCGGCAGGGTGCAGACGAACTCGTTTTTCTTGACATCTCCGCCACGAATGAAAAACGGAAAACGCTGGCCGATTTGGTGAAGCGGATTGCCCAGCATGTTACCATTCCGTTTACGGTAGGCGGTGGCATTCAGTCGGTGGCGGATGTGGCTCCCCTGCTCGAAGCGGGTGCCGACAAAATCAGCATCAACTCATCGGCCGTTAAAAGCCCTGAGCTAATCAACGAACTATCGCGCGCGTTCGGCACACAGTGCGTGGTCGTAGCCATCGATGCCCGCAAGGTTCACAACCAATGGATCATCCATACCCACGGCGGCAGCATGCCCACCGATAAGAAGTTGTTTTCATGGGCACGCGAAGCGGAGGCTCGTGGAGCCGGTGAGATTCTGTTTACCAGCATGGATCACGATGGCACAAAGGCAGGTTTTGCCGTAGATGCGTTGGCCAAACTCAACCAACTTCTGAGTATTCCAGTCATTGCCTCCGGTGGGGCTGGCAACGAAGCTCATTTTCTGGAAGCGTTCCTGGTGGGTAAGGCAGATGCCGCTTTAGCCGCCAGCATTTTTCACTATCAGGAAGTGTCCATTCAGGACCTGAAAAAGTATTTAGCCTCGCATGTCCCCATTCGTCTATGATCACGCCAGAAGCCATTTCCGAAATAAAATTTGATACGCAGGGGTTAGTGCCCGCCATTGTGCAAGATGCGCGCACACGGGTTGTACTGATGCTGGGTTTTATGAACAAACCTGCACTCGAAAAAACGCTTGCGGAAAAACGTGTTACTTTTTTTAGCCGTTCCAAACAGCGCTTGTGGACCAAAGGCGAAACGTCCGGCAACTTTCTGGATGTAGTTGACTGCAAATGGGACTGCGACCGCGATACGCTTTTGGTAACCGCCCGCCCCACCGGGCCCGTTTGCCACACGGGGGCGGATACCTGTTTTGAGGAAAAAAATGAGAGCCCAGGCTTCGCTTTTCTGGAAGCAGTCATCCAGGATCGCATAAAAAATCCCAAGACCGGATCGTATACCACCCAACTGCTTTCGAGTGGCATTAACAAGATTGCCCAAAAAGTGGGCGAAGAAGCTGTTGAGTTAGTGATCGAAGCGAAGGACAACAATACCACTTTGTTTTTGAACGAAGCGGCGGATCTGATGTATCACTACATGGTGCTGCTGGCCAGCAAAGGCCACACACTTGCGGATGTAGAAGACGTGCTGCGGAAACGCCACTCCTGAAATAATATCTGCCAGCCGACAGGTCGTTGCTTTTGCGGCAAGCTTAGATCGGTTGTTTTCTTCTTTTCCTTACTTTCAGATTATGAAGAACGTCACGCTCATCAATGGCTACCCGTTTATTGGCTATCAGCGGCCGCCGTGGAAAGAAGAATTCGCTTTGAAAAACGGCAAGGCGTTTTTCGAAGAAATGAACAGCCGCAGATCCATCCGAAACTTCAGCCGGCAAACGTTCTCCATCGAATTGATCAACGATTGTATCCGCACAGCCTCCAGCGCACCCTCGGGAGCCAATAAACAGCCGTGGACATTTTGTGTGGTTAGCAGGCCCGCGCTAAAACACGAGATTAGAATTGCCGCCGAAAAGGAGGAACAAGAAAGCTATCAGCACCGCATGAATGAAGAATGGTTGAATGACATCAAATCCCTGCAAACCGATTGGCACAAACCCTTTTTGGAAGACGCGCCCTACCTAATCGTGGTGTTTAAAAAAGCATACGACTTGCAATCGGATGGCACCAAACGAAACAACTACTATGTAAATGAGTCTGTAGGGCTGGCCTGCGGATTTTTACTAGCCGCCCTCCACCGTGCCGGGCTTGCTGCGTTAACTCACACCCCTAGCCCGATGAACTTCCTTACTCGCATCCTGGGGCGCCCCGAAAACGAACGACCTTTTCTGCTGATTCCCGTGGGGCTACCGGACCCTACTGCTGTAGTGCCCGACCAAAGGCGCAAGGAGTTGCCAGAGGTGGCTGTCTACTATTGATTGTTCCCCAACTACCGAAAGGAAATCTCTTCGTATCGCCCCTGGCAAAACCTGCGGCACGATAAGCGGCCCCGCAAGGCCGAGGGCTTGAACAACGATTTTCCCATCAACATGCGAACACACTCCTGAATACCTTCGGTGATAGATGGATGCGGATGTACACACTCTGCTAACTCTTCAATACCCTTGTTCATGGAAATGAGCACGGCTACTGCCTGAATGGCACTAGACGCGTTATTACCCACGACCTTCATTCCCAAAATCTTCATTTCATCATCGTTGGTCACGAGCAGCTTAATAAAGCCTTGCGTGTTGCGTTTGGCGATGGCCCGCGGAATGGCGCTATACTCCAATGTAACAACTTTATACTCCACTCCTTTTTCACGGGCGTGGATTTCGTTCAGTCCCACTCCGGCCACTTCCGGATTCAGAAACATGATGGTGCTGATGTTTTCATACACCAGCTTGCGAGTTGGGTTTCCAAAAATGCGTTCAATGGCATAGCGACCTTCCAGTTCCCCTACATTCACGAGTGAGATATCTGCGGTAATGTCGCCAATTGCATAAATGTTCGAGACATTGGTTTGCGTGTCGTTGTTATCTATACCTCGTTTAGTGATGTTGATTCCCACCCGGTCATCCCAAAGGTCCTCGATATTCGGAACGCGCCCCACGGAAACCAAGGCCTTCTCCACATTAAAAATCTCGCGTGTGTTATCCGTGTACTCCAATTCGTACTCCACGCGGCCATTGATGGTTCGCATGTTTACCAACCGCGAATTCCGGTGGATGAGCACCCCGTTATTTTCCATGTTCCGCTCAATGATGCGAACAACATCTTCATCCTCGAAGGGTAGAATTCGATCGCCTTTGTCGATGATGTGAACTTTCGTGCGACCAAATCCGCTAAAGATGGTGGCATACTCGCAACCGATTACCCCGGCTCCCACAATCACCATACTCTCCGGAAAATCTTCCATCTCTTCAATTCCTTCGCTGGTCATCACGATCCGCTCGTCTATAGGGAGTTCGGGTAAGTATCGCGGGCGACTGCCGGTAGCCAAGACAACATATTCGGTGGTGACAACTTCACGCTGTGCACCGGTGACAATTTCAACTTCATGTTGCCCGATCAAGCGGGCATGGCCTACCTTAAAGTCCAAAAGATCATGGTAGTCGCTGTGTTGCAACTGCTCCATGTGATGTTCCAACAAATGCTTACGCTCTTGTACCGCCCGCTTTACTTCGGCCTGAATCTCTTTGTAATGAACTGCAGGTGCCTGGATGTTAAATCGATGCAGAGCTTTACGAAACGCGGCAATATCCCGGCTCAGTTCCCACCAGGTTTTAGAGGACAGCGCCCCGTTGGTAATGCCTGCGCCCCCGACCCGGCTTTTCTCTATTAGCAACGTTTTTTTTCGGAAATCCAGCGCTCGCATGGCAGCCGCATAGCCGGAGGGGCCGGCCCCAATAATTACTACATCGTACATACGATTCATACTCGTGTGCAAATAACAAGAAATGTAAACATTTTCAATTTATGAAAACGACTATATTAAAGGCATTTAAAACCAAGAGGGTGATTTTTTGGGATACTTTTTCGCGACTTGGCTTGCAGCGGGCCACCCAGCCCTATCTTCGGCGGAGTATTACGTTATCCAATCGACTGGCCGCGGTTTTAACGGTGCTTACGCTCATTCTGTTTGCGGTGATTTGGGCACTGAGCGGATTTACGGAGGGCGTGCAACGTATGTCGTACGTATTCTTGGTGTACCTGGCCGTGCCGTTTCTCAACCACTATGGCTGGTTTACGGCCGCCCGGCTGTTGGTGTCTTGTTTTGTTCCCGCTTATGTGATTTGGCTGGTGGGCGCCACCAATGGCGAGTCTGCCCAACTCGTCTATACGGCCTCCTACTCTCCTCCTCGTATTGTCACGATGGCCACATGCACGATTCCGTTCTTTGTTTTCGACACCATCAAAGAAAGGAAATGGCTGATCGTAGCCACCTGCTTTACGTTTGCGTGTTCGATGGGTTATGATTTTCTGATCAGCCTTTTTGGACTCAAGGTTGGTTTATATGAGCGTACGGATTTGTTTGTGTATTACAACTCCATCTTCTTTGTGCATTTCCTGATGATCTCGGTGGCCTCGTTTCTTTTGAAAAGAGCCGTGGACCAATCTGACAACGAAAACCTGACATTGTTGGCGGAAAAAGATAGCTCAAATCAACTCTTAAAAGAAAAGAACGACTTGCTGGCCGCACTGAACCATGAACTGGAAACCCAAAACGAGGAGATCAAGGGCAATCAAATCAAACTTGAAGCGGCCAATCAGATTATCGGACAACAAAAAGAGCAGCTTCATCAGGCCAATCAAGAATTAGAACACGCGGTTGAAGCGAAAAGTAAAGAGCTGGTTGATGCAAATCGCGAGCTATCGAAATACAACAGCGAGTTACGGCAATTTTCGTACACGGTTTCCCACAACCTCCGCGCGCCGGTAGCCCGGCTGCTGGGACTTTCCAATCTGATTGCATTAAACCGCGACGGGCTGAATGACGAACAAAAACAGCTTTTTGATCTTCTGGCACGTTCGGCCCAGGAACTGGATGTGATTATCCGCGACCTGAACAAGATCATCGATATCCGAAACGACATCTATCGGATTAGAGAAAAGATTTCCTTTGAAGAAGAATTCGATCGCGTGCGAGAAAGCCTGATTCATCAGATTCCCGAGAACGCCACGATTCAGTGCGACTTCAGTAACGCACCGGTGATTTATTTAATTCGCCCGTTGTTAAACAGCGTACTTTTTAATCTTACCAGTAACGCCATCAAATACCGGTCGCCCAATCGCCCGTTGCGGGTGGAAGTAAAAACATATGCTACCCCTGACTACATTCACCTGGAATTTGCCGATAACGGCGTGGGGATGAATCTGGAATTGTTTAGACGCGATTTGTTTGGCATGTACAAACGTTTTCATACCCATACTGATGGTAAAGGTCTGGGGTTGTTTTTAGTGAAATCGCAAATCGATATCATGGGTGGGAGTATTTCTGTGGAAAGCTCGCTGAATAAAGGCACCACATTCAAACTGTCTTTCAAAAACCCCGACCAGATCGAGGGCCAGATTTGTTATGAAAGCGAGTATGGCATCATCCATTACAACGCGCGCACAAACGTGATGGGCATTAGTTGGAAAAAACAAGTCACCAGCGAAGCGTACCGGGCCTTGTTTATAAAGTGCCTGGAAACGCTGCGCACGTACAACACGCCTTATTGGATTTCCGATTTGCGTAAGCAAGGCATCATTAGCCCGGCCGATCAAAAATGGATGCTCTCGGAAATCTTTGTTTCTGCTTTAGGCAACGGCCTGCGGCTGGTGGCTGCCGTTTACGATCCCAACCAACACAATGAAGACTACCGCACCCGCATTCAGGCCGCTTGCCAG
>JBIIVI010000239.1:0-5418 GCA_044339555.1 Cyclobacteriaceae bacterium
TCCTGCAGCCTACGCTGGCCAATTTTTCGATATGCTTCCTCGCGTTTGGTTCGATCGGTGGAGAGCAATATTACCGCGGCCTGCTGTAACGTAAGTTCCTTTCCGCCCAGTTCAACTGTCATGGCTCCGCTAATCTGCCCATATTGTTGGGTCTTCGTTTGAATCTCCGTGAACAGGGGAATATTTTCCTCGCGGTAGAGGGCGATATCTTTCTTAAGATTTCGAATCAAAATCCGATAGCCATCTTCGCCCGCCAGTTTTTCGAGGGCGGCACTACTCACCACTTTTTTATTCAACACATCGCTGTATGGTGCCATCGGGGGCTGCAGGTGCTGCACGAAATAGGTGTACGCATTTCGGTGAGCCTCGTCTTCGGTGTAACACGTCATCCGGATATAGCGCCAACCCATGTCTTCGGCGATGGCAGACTCCAGCTCACTGCGGTCCTTCAAAAACTGCCGAAGCGCCATCTCCGTGTCGAGCGGACGCGCTGCCAAGTCCTCAAAAAATGGTTTGAGTTCTTCCCATGTAGTGATAGTAAAGTCAGCAGGTAGAAACGTACGCTCGGGGCGCGTGGGAGTGGCAACAGGCATAGTGATTTGAATTCGGTCCAAGTATAACAAACAGTGCCCTGAAATGGAAGGAGTTACTTTTTCAAATGCAACACCCAATAGGCATCGTATGCCACCCGCCCTTCTTCGATCAAATCGCGCACTACTTCGCCAAACCATTCCGGCTCTTTGGGGCCGATCTCTGTTTCCAGTTCATCCACGGTACACGATTTCTGCGCTAACAATTGGAGTATCTGTTCCCGATAGTCTTCGTGAAGGTTCAAGTCAGTTTTCTTGCGTTTGGCTACACACACGTCGCAACCGCCACACGGCTGGGTATTGGTTTCGCCAAAATACTCTTGCAGTTGCTGCATTCGGCAGCGCGATTCGGTAGCATATGCGATCATCGCTTCGGCCTTTTGCTTCAGCAGCGCAGCCCGCGTTTCCAGTTTCTTCCGATCGATTGGCAACCGCGCTGCATCCTGGCGGGGGGTGAGAAACGTGAGGCGCGGTGCATCACTTGCCGGCTCGTACGCCAGCAGCTGCAGATTGTTCAGTTGATGGAGATATTCCTGCACTTCGGCATGGGAGAGCTGTGTGGCTTGTGCCAACTGCGCCTCGCTGATGGCTACAAAACTTGTAAACAACTCGCCTCCATACAGCCGCAAGAGGGCTTTGATCATCGGATCGAAACGTGCTTGCGCCACCTGAAACTCGTACAAACGTTTCTTATCGGCAACCACATGCAGTCGGGCGGGCTGGTAAAACTGATCGCTTACTTCCAGCAAGCCTTCTTCTTCCAGCTTGCGGATCGCACTCAACACCGGAGTCATCCGAAAACCAAACTGGTTACAAAACGCTTCGAGCGAAATCGAAAAGGACACGCCTTGTCCGGCACCTTCCGCTAATTGGAAGTAGTTGGCCAGCGCTTGGTACACATTTCGTAAATACGCCACGTCTGGCACCGCATGTTCGGTCTTTGTGCGCAGATCGGCAGCATCCGACAGGTGAAAAAGTAACGCCGCATAAGCGCGCTTTCCATCGCGCCCGGCACGGCCGGCTTCCTGGTAGTACGACTCGGGATTCTCCGGCAAATCCAAGTGCACCACTACCCGCACATCTGCTTTGTTGATGCCCATACCAAACGCATTCGTGGCCACCATCACCCGCGCCTGGTTGGAAATCCACTGCTGCTGTGATTGATTTCGCTCTGTGTACGACATCCCGCCATGGTAGTACGCAGTGGCCACTCCCTGCTTTTGCAGTTTACGACTCCATTCTACCGTTGCTTTGCGCGATCGCACATACACAATCGCGCACCCCGGCACTTTGCGAAGAATCTCCAGTAGTTTTTTTTCTTTGTTTTCGGATTCACGCACCACCAACGATAAATTCTCGCGCGCAAAACTGCGCTGAAAAACCACCGGCTCATTCAGTTGTAGCGAAGTAGCGATATCTGTTTTTACCAAAGACGTAGCGGATGCCGTCACGGCCAGCAGTGGAACTCCTTGCTGGCGATCTCGTAACGCAGCCAATGTTCGGTAGGCAGGCCGAAAATCATGGCCCCATTGCGAGATACAGTGCGCCTCATCGATCGCGATGAGGTTCACTTTCATTTTCTGGAAGCGCTCCTTGAAGATTTCCGTTTGTGTGCGTTCAGGGGAAACATACAGAAATTTGATGGGTCCATACACGCAATTGTCGAGCAGTAAATCAATTTCCGCACGCGAAAGCCCGGCATGCAACGCAACAGCCGGAATTCCTTTTTGCCGCAATTGTGCCACTTGATCTTGCATGAGGGCGATGAGCGGTGTTATCACCAGACATAAGCCCTCCTGAAGAAGTGTCGGCACCTGAAAACATACCGACTTACCGGCACCTGTGGGAAGAATGGCGAGCGCATCGCGACCCTGAAGAACCGCTTCAATGATTTCTTCCTGCGGATGGCGAAACTGGGAGTAGCCCCAATACTTTTTAAGAATGTCGGCCGGTGCGATCACCAACCAAAGTAACGGAAAAAGACGGTAGAATTTGGAGGCTTGCCCGTGGTTTGAAGGTATTGAATAGGTCTACATCGAATCCGGAACCATAGTAACTTCCGTGAGCGTGGCGACCTTCTTTTTCTTGTCTTTCTCCACCATGTAAATGTGCCGGATATTTTTCCAAAAGTTGATGGATCCCAGCGGATCGGAAGGCGGCGGAACCGTATTCACTTGATCCGGGGCATACTCTTCTACCCTTCGTTCTTTGTAGTTGGCCTTTACAAAAGCTAAAACCTCAAACCACGTAACGACCGGATATTTTCGCAACTCTTTGAATGAAATAGTTTTTGAGGGAACACGATTGTAGCCGTCCTTAGTGTTGCCTCGGAAACCGGTAGTACCGATGTAGTAGGAATCGGGATTCAAGATTTTCAGCTCAAGATATTTGTGAAATCCTGAGTCCACTCTTTCAAACTTAATACAATCCCCATTTTTGTATAGCCTGTCTCTTCCTTTGTCTGTGAGATCAACTGTTGATCCTTTTTCAAAAAGAATGAAAAGCGCTGTGTCCGCTTTAGTTACTTGCGCAAAACACAAATCACTAAAGAGATAGAAAAAAACAAAAACCAAGAAAGGGGCGTATTTAAAGAAATTGGTTCTCATTGACAAGTGACTACCGTACACCAACAATTAAACAAAATATTTTCTGAGTCCCTTAATATCTTCAACCTCTCGTCAGAACTCAACAGGCTGTAAGATTTTGTTTCCGTCCCATCGCTTTTCTTCATAAGCCCTTGCCACGCCAGCGCCACGTAATGATCCATGTTTATTTCCGGGTTGTTTTGATTTCGGGTATCAAACTCGCGCTGGCACTCTCACAATCCTTAAACTTTTTGGGGCCGTTCACCTCAAGCGAAAAGCTACATCGAATCCGGAACCAAAGTAACTTCCGTGAGCGTGGCGACCTTCTTTTTCTTGTCTTTCTCCACCATGTAAATGTGCCGGATGTTTTTCCAAAAGTTGATGGAACCCTGCGGATCGGAGGGCGGTGGCACTGTGTTCACTTGATCTGGGGCGTATTCCTCTACCCTTCGTTCTTTGTAGTTGGCCTTTACAAAAGCTAAAACCTCAAACCACGTAACGACCGGATATCTTCTCAACTCTTTGAATGAAATAGTTTTTGAGGGAATACGATTGTAACCATCTTTAGTTTTTCCATCAAAACCAGTTGTGCCAATGTAGTAGGAATCAGGGTTTAGAATCATTCGCTCAAGGTATAAATGGAATCCAGAGTCTACCGTTTCGTATTTACGATAACTACCATTTACATACTTCCGTGATCTATTTTTATCTGTCATCTCAAACGCTGTTCCCTTGTCAAAAAAAACGAATAATGAGGTGTCTGACTTAATCAATTGCGCATCTACGGAAGTATGACTAGCAAAAAAATAAACGAACAATAAAATCCATTTCAAGTTGACTTTCATCGGCAGGTTATCGAAGTACACAAACAATTGTACTTAATTCCTTTGAGATCCTCTTCAATCTTCTCCTTTTCCTCCGTAGAAAGGATGTTATACGCCTTTGTCGGACTACCATCGCTTTTCTTCATAAGCCCTTGCCACGCCAGCGCCACGTAATGATCCATGTTTATTTCCGGGTTGTTTTGATTTCGGGTATCAAACTCGCGCTGGCACTCTCACAATCCTTAAACTTTTTGGGGCCGTTCACCTCAAGCGAAAAGCTACATCGAATCCGGAACCAAAGTAACTTCCGTGAGCGTGGCGACCTTCTTTTTCTTGTCTTTCTCCACCATGTAAATGTGCCGGATGTTTTTCCAAAAGTTGATGGAACCCTGCGGATCGGAGGGCGGTGGCACTGTGTTCACTTGATCTGGGGCGTATTCCTCTACCCTTCGTTCTTTGTAGTTGGCCTTTACAAAAGCTAAAACCTCAAACCACGTAACGACCGGATATTTTCGCAACTCTTTGAATGAAATAGTTTTTGAGGGAACACGATTGTAGCCGTCTTTGCTTTTTCCAGTGAATGTTTCACCCAGACCTAACCCATTTTCAATCGTATAAGAATCCGGGGGAAGCACCTTCCTGCCCAAATCTCGATGAAACCCGGAATCAGGACTCTCATATTTTCGATACATTCCATTTTCGTAAATACGCGTCCTGCCGTTATGAATAATTCTAAACGCTGCCCCTTTATCGAAGCACACATACAAACATGTATCTGCTTTTGTTATTTGTGCTGCCAAGATACTAACCGAAATCAAATGACATCCAATGAGTCCCAATAACAACCTGCGATCAAGAGTCATGTTTATAACTTTCAGTTGCATGTAATAGCCGTGCACCAGCATCTATTAACTATATCTTCAAGATCGGAAGCGATTTTTGCTTTCATTTCGCTCGAAAGAGAGTTATACGCCTTTGTCGGACTACCATCGCTTTTCTTGATAAGCCCTTGCCACGCCAGCGCCACGTAATGATCCATGTTTATTTCCGGGTTGTTTTGATTTCGGGTATCAAACTCGCGCTGGCACTCTCACAATCCTTAAACTTTTTGGGGCCGTTCACCTCAAGCGAAAAGCTACATCGAATCCGGAACCATAGTAACTTCCGTGAGCGTGGCGACCTTCTTTTTCTTGTCTTTCTCCACCATGTAAATGTGCCGGATGTTTTTCCAAAAGTTGATGGATCCCAGCGGATCGGAAGGCGGCGGAACCGTATTCACTTGATCCGGGGCGTACTCTTCTACCCTTCGTTCTTTGTAGTTGGCCTTTACAAAAGCTAAAACCTCAAACCACGTAACGACCGGATATTTTCGCAACTCTTTGAATGAAATAGTTTTTGAGGGAACACGATTGTAGCCGT
>JBIIVI010000009.1:0-25802 GCA_044339555.1 Cyclobacteriaceae bacterium
AATTGCTAACACCACCAAAGGAGCTGGTACTTTTTTGACTAAGGGATTTTTTATAAACGGCATACCAAAGATGATGATGAGGCTCACCAGTCCCACGAGTGTTACCCGTGGATCGGCATGCAGGATCGAGTGAGGGATGCGTTCATAAAGTTCAATCGGTTCCAGGCCTTTGAGCGTGGCGGGATCAATTCCCAACAGCACGTGGATTTGTTTAGAGAAAATAATTAACCCGATGGCAGCTAACATACCATGAACAGCCGAGTGCGGAAAGAAGTCGCTGAGCGATCCAAACTTGAGCAACCCGAAAATGATTTGCAGTCCGGCGGCCACCACTATAGCACCTAACGCCAGGTGCCATCCCTCCACGCCACCGCCCATTTCGGTAACGGCCCCTGCACAAATAGTAATGAGTCCGGCTGCCGGCCCTTTGATGGTGAGGCGCGAGCCTGCGAAAATGCTTACGAACAAACCGCCAATCATGGCGGTGAGCACCCCCATGGCAGGCGGAAACTCGCTGGCTTTGGCAATGCCAAGGCTGAGCGGAAGGGCTAGAAGAAAAACGAGGAAGCCAGCCAAAGCATCGCTTTTCCAATGCTGTTGAAGGCCCCGCCACCCATCGGGTGGAAGATAAGTTGAGTTCATGTTAGTTCAGGATTGTTGTTGAAAATAATACCACGGATAGAAGGCAGTATTGCCTTGCTGTCTGGTAGTATCAGATTCGAAACATCTGAAGAAAAGCGAACCGATTGAGGAGTGGGTGTACGTGCGTTTCGATCGGTGAAGGCACAGACCATGCAACGGACCAAACATCAGAAAAAATCAGGATAGGAAAATCGGCTAGAATCAGTTGGGATAACCAACGGTCGCGGGTTTCATCGACTGACTCATCTGCGATGAAATGGCTGATTAGTTCATGTGTGAGCGTTAATGAACGGTTGGCTGAATCTTCATTTTGTCCTTGGCTTACGATTCCTGTAAGAACCGGACTGACGATCTCTAAGGAAAAGATCGTGAGCAGTAAACCACAAAAAAATTTGGCCATTCGCACCGGCACAAAATTCTACATTGTGAGTCAAATCCCACGTATGCAAAACAGTTTTTGTTTTCCAATTCATCACAATTGTTACTTTTGATCGGACTTAGCATGAACATTCTTAGAAAAGGTACCGCATTACTTTATCAGGCAACAGTATTACTGTTGGTGCTCGCAATTGGGTTGCGCTTATCTTTTCCGGTGTTGACGGGGTTCAACACTAACCCGTTCGTTAAATTCAGTATTGATTATTCTGAACCGATCGATGAACGGGAGTTATCGAACGAAAGTCGAGATGGCGAAGAGAGCCATCACTTTTCTGAATTTACACTCTCCTGCAACAAATCGATTGAAGGCAGTAAGTTGATCGCGTGTCAGGGCGAGGCACAACGAAGCGCAGCCATCCATGGACCTGCTCCGATTTACATTGTCAATCTGATGTTGCGAATTTGAAACGAGAAGGTTTTTCATTCCTTTTCTCTTTTCACTAAACAACGTCTTACCTTATGAATACCCAACACGGATTTAACGAATCCGAAGTATTACAACATTTGCGACACTACCTGCCTGCGCAGGCACCCCTTAAAGATTTTATTCACCACAATACATTACACGCCTTTCAGCAGCAGCCGTTTTTTGATGGAATCCGCCATGCGTCTGCCATCTTTGGTTACCGTGTTCAACTGGCGTTAGAAGAATACCGCCAGTTTTTCCGAAATCAAAAAATTTCGGAAACCGTGCTGGATAATGTATTGCAGCATCGAAAGGGAGCGGAGTGGCTTACCTGGAAAGAACGGTTGCTCCGAAGTAGCTATGACAAGAATCCCGTGCCCAGAATCGGTGCGCTGCGTGCGCATTGGAAAAAGCAATACCTGTTAGACATGGATTCGCTGGTGCACCCGATTCTGTTTCGCACGCTTTGCAGTTACCTCGATCAGGGAATTGCGATGTGGCCGTTTCCGGTTTCGCACAAAGGGTTCCTCGCTTCCATTCGCGAGCTGGAAAAGAATACCTACACCAGCTTATTCCGATCCGAAAGAGTGCGCAGGATCTTAACCCGGCCGCATGATCAACTGGCCGATTTGTTGCGCCAACTTGTGGGGGATGAGACGTTATACGAGCAGTATTTGTTCGATCAGCAATTCGCCCACCAGGGTTGGTCGGGTATGGTGTCGATGATTGAAACTCAGCCCGAGTCGCTGCTTAACCACAAGAAGATTTCGCTGCACGATCTGATTTTTTTCGAATGTTTGCTTGAGATGGACGTGCTTGAAACCTACCACGAAGGGTGGAGGCCGCTGCAAACCACCTTACCGGGGCCCGTGGTGCCATTGTTTGATCTGGTGCCGACCACCGAACGCGATGAAGTGCTGGCCCTTTGGCAACAAATCCTGGAAGCAAACTATTACGATCAAGTGCTGGCGGGCTTGGCATTACAACGCCCCGAGAACCGAACCGCTGCAGAGAAAAGTTTTCAGGCGCTGTTCTGTATTGACGATCGCGAATGTTCGCTGCGGCGGTACCTTGAAAAACAAGATCCGCGTTGCGAGACCTTTGGCACGCCCGGATTTTTTGGTGTTGAGTTCTACTACAAACCGGAGGGCGGCAAGTTCTACACCAAGTTGTGCCCGGCACCGGTAACACCGAAGTATCTGATAAAAGAATATGGCTCGAAAGTTAAGCGCGAACGCGACCTACACCTGGCCAGGCAAAGTCATGGCTTGTTTCGCGGCTGGCTCATCTCGCAAACGTTAGGATTCTGGTCGGCCCTGCGGTTGTTTGTCAATATTTTTAAACCATCCATGAGTCCTGCCACGGCTACTTCTTTTCGACACATGGACAAGTATGCGCAACTCACGTTCGAAAACCGGAATCCCAACGTTCGCGAAAACAACCTGCAAGTTGGCTTTTCGATTATCGAGATGGCGGATCGTGTGGAGGCGCTGCTGCGAAGCATCGGCTTGGTTCGGAATTTTGCGCGCCTGGTGTACGTGGTAGGCCACGGTTCCAGCTCGGTCAACAACCCACATTATGCGGCCTACGATTGTGGTGCGTGTTCCGGCCGGGCGGGGTCGGTGAATGCACGGGTGATTTGTTCGATGGCCAACCATCCAGAAGTGAGGGCCGAGTTGGGGCAACGCGGACTAGTTATTCCGCGCGAAACCCGGTTTGTGGGCGGCTTGCACGATACCACGCGAGACGACATTCAGTTTTTTGATGAAGACACATTGCCGTTGGACGTGCGACCCTTACACAATGAAGTGGAGCACTTGTTTGAGCGTGCCCTTGACCTAAACGCAAAAGAACGATCGCGCAGATTTGAATCGATTGACTCGCACGAAACGCCCGCGCAAATCCACGAGCGGGTACGCGTTCGCTCCGTGTCGTTGTTCGAACCACGGCCGGAGTTGAACCATGCCACCAACGCCCTTTGCATTGTGGGCAGGCGTGGCCTTACCCGTGGCTTGTTTCTCGACCGGAGGTCGTTTCTGAACTCCTTCAGCTATCAAGACGACCCGGAAGGCAAGTACTTGTTCAATATCCTAAAAGCGGCCGCGCCGGTTTGCGGAGGTATTAACCTGGAATACTATTTCTCACGGGTGGACAATCAGAAGCTGGGTGCAGGCACTAAACTTCCGCACAACGTGATGGGCTTGTTTGGTGTTGCCAACGGTATCGATGGCGACTTGCGGCCCGGGCTGCCCAGCCAAATGATTGAAGTTCACGATCCCGTGCGGCTATTGATTGTCGTGGAACATTTTCCGGAAGTGGTTTTACAAACCATTCAACGCCATGAAGAAACCTACGAATGGTTCCGCAATGAATGGGTGAATCTGGCGGTGATCCAGCCGGAAACTCATCAGGTTTTTGTTTTTCGACAGCAACAGTTCGAGCGCTACCAACCGGTCAGCCGGTTAGAAGTAGTGTCCGACATCACCCCGTTGATCGAGTCGAATCAGGAGAATTTTCCCGTGTACTTAATTGAAGAACCCGCATGATTACGCTACTGCATGTGTTGGTAATCCTGCCAATGGCGGGTTTTTTGGCGAGCCTTCTTATTCCTGCCCGGCAAGAGGCGTGGATTTCGCGTGCCGCGTTTTTGTCAGTGGGACTGCATGCCGTGGTCACCGATGCTTTCCTGGTGTACTGGCTCTGGCAGGGTGCGCCTACCCTGGATGTAAAAGACTTGGTATTGTTAAAAAGTACCGATTACGAGTTCTTTATTGATTTCTCGTTCGATCGCGTTACGGCCACCTACCTCTTCGTGGGTTCACTGCTTACATTTCTGGTCACGCTGTACAGCCGGTACTATATGCACCGCGAGAAGGGCTACAAGCGCTTCTTCAACACCATCCTGTTTTTTTACATCGGGTACACGATTGTGGTTTTTTCCGGCAACCTCGAAACCTTGTTTATCGGCTGGGAGATTCTCGGTATTTCGTCTTTTTTGCTGATTGCCTTCTATCGCGACCGATACTTGCCGGTGAAAAATGCTGTGAAGGTTTTTTCGATTTACCGCATTGGCGATGTGGGATTGATCCTGGCAATGTGGATGAGTCACCACCTCTGGCATGAAAACATCACGTTCATCAAACTGAGTAACTACGAATTAGTAAGCCATCAATTGCAGCAGCACAGTTGGGTAGGTATCTTTATTTCACTGATGATTTTGCTGGCGGCCGCGGCCAAGTCGGCACAAGTACCGTTTTCCACGTGGCTGCCAAGAGCCATGGAAGGGCCCACGCCTTCGTCTGCGATTTTTTACGGCTCACTTTCCGTGCACATGGGCGTGTTTCTGCTGCTGCGCACGTTTCCGTTTTGGGAGCACCAGTTGTCGGTGCGGATTGTGATTGGGTTGGTGGGTCTGCTTACCAGCGTGTTGGCCACGGGCATGGCGCGGGTGCAGTCGTCCGTGAAAAGCCAGATTGCCTACTCTTCGATCGCACAAATCGGACTCATCTTCATTGAAATGGCGCTGGGATTATCGTGGCTGGCATTGATCCACTTTGCCGGGAACGCATTCCTGCGAACCTATCAATTGTTGGTGTCGCCCTCGGTGGTTAGTTACCTGATTCGCGAGCAATTCTACACGTTTGTCCCCAAAGAACATACCATCGAGGATTCTCTGCCGAAACGCCTCGAATACACGCTTTACATCTGGTGCCTGAAAGAGTGGAACCTCGATTCATTTATGTATCGGTTTCTTTGGAACCCGATCAAGAAAATTGGTAATCTGTTTCGCGGGCTTACCACGCGTGTGGCATTGTGGTTTTTTGTGCCGATGTATGGCGTGGGATTGACCACGTACTTTTTTGAAGAAGTCATTCCCGCTTCCGTCCATCACGCCTTGCCGATTGTTTTTTCGCTGCTAGGGTTGTTGATGGTGCTGAAATCGTTCACCGAACGGGTACACGCACGCCTTGCCTGGATACTCATTCTGCTCAACCACTTTTGGGTGGCACTCGCCATTTCGTTCAACGAGCATTTCACCTTTTCACACATTGCGTTGTACCTCAGTGGCATTGTACTGGCGGGCGTAGTGGGCTACTTCAGTTTGCGTAGACTAAAGTTGCTGGAAGGGAGTATTGATTTGGATCGGTTTCATGGGCATTCGTATCACCATCCCAAGATTGCCTTTGTGTTTTTGGTTGCGTGCCTGTGTGCTACGGGCTTTCCGATAACTCCAACCTTTATTGGCGAGGATTTGATTTTCAGCCACATTCACGAAGATCAGGTGGTACTGGCCGCGTTCACTTCGTTGAGCTTTATTGTGGATGGACTGGCCATTATGCGGATTTACGCGCGGGTGTTTTTGGGGCCGCATTCCAAGTCGGTGTACGACATGGCCTATCGTTCGTCTTAACACCCAGTTGAGTTGTTTAGCGGTGCACCCGGGCGAGGGATTGAGTGAAAAGCCCGGAGCCTGCTACCAGCGGGCGAGGACTTGCAACGAAAGCCCGGTGGCCACGCGCCGCGCGGGGCCACGCCCCAAAAAAGATCATCCACTCTGTACTCCCGATGTGATCGGGTGCGTGTCGAACCAAGCGGGTTTTTTTGTATACTTGATGAGAAATTCATCTTCATCTACCTATGAAATCTCCATGCGCTGCGTTCACCTACCGGGACGTTCAACGGGCTGGGATATTCTACGTGACCCTAAACAAAAAAATCATTTACACATGAAAAAAGCGTTTGTACTACTCCTGTTCGTGTCGCAGGCGGCATGGGCCCAATTTGAAGTTGATCAATTCCTGAAAGGATCGGTGGCCGATGCGAAATTGGTAACGGAAGGTTACATGAAGCCGTTTGCTTCGGCTTGGGCCGCCAGTATGAATCAGGGTTGGTACAATACAGCCAAGGTGCACAAGTTTCCCGGCTTTGACCTGACCATTACCGTAAATCCCGTCATGATCCCCAGCGACCAACGGGTATTTGCCGTGGACAACACCAAGCTCTCGAACTTATTGCTGACGCGCGATGCGAACGGGCAGGCTGTTGCACAAAACGGTACGGGAAACATTCCTACTTTTTTCGGCCCGGATACTTCGCCCCAGTTTTCTACGCGCCCCGTGGTGCCTGGTTCTTCGTTTTCCGGTTTATCAGGTATCGACTTTAATTACCTGCCCGTGCCAATGGCGCATTTGGGCATTGGTCTGCCGAAAGGGTTTGATCTGAAGTTGCGCTTTGTTCCCGAACTGAACTTTAACCTGGGTGATACGAAAGGAAACTTTAGCCTGTGGGGCGTGGGTATTATGCACGACATCAAACAATATATCCCGAGAATCAAGAGTCTGCCGTTTGATCTTTCCGCTTTTGTAGCGCATACCCAGATTAGATTAAATATGGGTATCAACCCACAGCGCGCAGACCAACAGGCGGATTTCCAAACTTCGGCCACGACCATTCAGGGATTGATTTCAAAGAAAATTTCGGTGCTAACTGTTTACGGCGGGTTAGGCTACAACATTGCCACAACTAATATGGATGTGAAGGGTGCGTACGACTTTAATGACGATGGCACCTTTGAAACGCGCGATCCTTTTACCGTGGAAGGTTCTGCTACGGGGCCCCGGGTTACGGCGGGCTTGCGCCTGAAGTTTGGGCCGATTACGTTCCATGGCGACTATACGCTACAGACGTTCAGCGCGCTGTCGCTCGGATTTGGAATCGCGGTACGTTAACAAATTTATTTTCCGGTGAACTGGGGCTTTCGTTTTTCCACGAAAGCCTTCATTCCTTCTTTTTGGTCGGCACTGGCGAAGGTGAGGTAGAAGTTTTTGCGCTCGAACGCAAGACCTTCGTCCAGGTGGGTTTCGTAGGCGCGGTTCACGGCTTCCTTCGCAAGCTGCACCGCAATGGGCGAGCGGGCTGCAATTTCTTTCGCGATGCCGAGTACTTCGTTCATGAGCATTTCTACCGGTACCACCTTTACGGCTAGTCCGTAGGCTACAGCTTCTTCAGCTGAGAGGAAGCGGCCGGTGAGAATCAGTTCCATTGCTTTGGCTTTGCCTACCGCCCGCGTAAGACGTTGAGTGCCGCCTGCGCCAGGAATAGTACCAATTTTGATTTCCGGTTGGCCAAACTTGGCGGTTTCGGAGGCAACGATCAAGTCGCACATCATCGCCAATTCGCATCCACCACCCAGTGCAAACCCAGACACGGCCGCGAGGATCGGTTTTTTTACTTTCCGGATTTGGTCCCACGTGCTGAACTGGTCCATCACCAGCATATCGATAGCGCTTTTTTCCGCCATTTGCTTGATGTCGGCCCCGGCCGCAAATGCCTGTTCGTTGCCGGTTAGAACAATAGCGCGCACGGCCTCGTTGCGATCGAGCTGCAACAGACTGTCGCGCAATTCTTGCATGAGCTGCGGATTGAGCGCATTAAGTTCTTTGGGCCGGTTGAGTTGAATGAGCGCCACCCCGGGCGCATATTGTTCGGTAACGATGATTAATTCCATATCAACAGTTGGTCGGTAAAACTATCAGAAAAAAAGAAAGGCCCCTCCGTTTGAGGGGCCATTTCTAACCAAAAGGCGGATAAAAAGTGTGCTATGCAGGATTATATGCCGGTCTGTCGGGAAGGGTAACCCCCGTAAGCGATTATTTTTGTGCCATGAAGAAATCGGTGCTGTTTGTATGCCTGGGCAACATTTGCCGCTCGCCCATGGCGGAGGCGATTTTTAAGCACAAAATCACCGAAATGGGGCTGAATTCAACGGTTTTTGCCGATTCGTGCGGTACCGGAGACTACCATATTGGCCAAGGGCCGGATGTCCGTACAGTATCGACTTTGCGCAAAAACGGCGTTCAAATTGTGCATACGGTTCGGCAACTGGCGGTGAGTGATTTCGAAACGTTTGATCATATATTAGTCATGGATCAAAAGAACTACGAGAATACGCTTCGGGTGGCTGAGGCCCGGCATCACACGAAAGTGGAATTGATGCGCACCTACGATCCACAGGGTGGTGAAGAGGTGCCCGACCCGTACTGGGGCACGGCTTCGGATTTTGATGGAGTTTTTGAGATGCTCGATCGTAGCATCGGCCGGTTTATAGAAACACGCATTCGCTAACCCAACTTTTACATGACACTCGATCACGCCCAGCAGCAGGTAGATCAATGGATCAAAACCTACGGTGTTCGCTACTTCAGCGAACTCACCAACATGGCCATTCTCACGGAGGAGGTGGGCGAACTGGCGCGCATCATGGCCCGGCGCTATGGCGATCAATCGGAAAAGGAGTCCGACAAGAACAAGGATCTGGGCGATGAGATGGCCGATGTGTTGTGGGTGTTAATGTGTCTGGCGAACCAAACCAGCGTGAACCTGACGGACGCCTTCCGCAAAAATCTGGAAAAGAAAACCCACCGCGACCACAGTCGGCATCGGGAGAATCCCAAGTTGACGTAGGGCCGAGGTCAGCTCATCGCGTAGAGCGCTTTGCCAAACTTTGTCAGGAGTTCGGCCCGTTCATCGGAGTAAGAGATCCGCGGAGTGATCACGTTGCTCGATGACGGACGGGGCGGTTCAACTCTCGGATGGCTCTGGCAACACGTAACTCGCGGTTGCTGCACGGTCTGAGTGACTGCCAGGTGCGCGCTGGTAAACGCTGTTCCGTGAAGTAGTTTGCAGGCGCGCCCACAACTCTTTTTCCCCCCGCGTTTCGCGGGGGGAAAAAGAGGTAACGCGCGACTACAATCTGCCTGTGGAATGCAATTCTATTCAGCGCGCATTCGTGCCCACCGTAAATAGAACGGAGGTAATACTTCTTCTTTCGCCATGGGAATGGCCACGGAATCTGAACCATGAATAGCGGATGTGTTGTGGGTGTTAATGTGTCTGGCGAACCAAACCAGCGTGAACCTGACGGACGCCTTCCGCAAAAATCTGGAAAAGAAAACCCACCGCGACCACAGTCGGCATCGGGAGAATCCCAAGTTGACGTAGGGCCGAGGTCAGCTCATCGCGTAGAGCGCTTCTTTCTGCTCAGCCACGCGGTCGCTGGAGATGTATTCATCGTACATCATCAGCTTGTCGATGAACCCGTTGGGCGAAATCTCCACAATCCGGTTGGCCACCGTTTGCGTGAACTCATGATCGTGCGAAGTGAACAGCACCGTGCCCGGAAAATCTTTCAGCGCGTTGTTAAAGGCGGTAATGGATTCCAGATCAAGGTGGTTTGTGGGTTCGTCCAGAATCAACAGGTTGGCACCCGTGAGCATCATGCGCGAAATCATGCACCGCATTTTTTCGCCTCCGGAGAGCACATTACATTTTTTGAAAACTTCCTCGCCGGAGAACAACATCTTTCCCAGGAAGCCGCGGATGTATTGCTCATCGCGATTCTCTTCTTCGGCAAACTGCCGAAGCCAGTCGATGAGATTCAAATCCGACTGAAAATACGACTCGTTGTTCAATGGCAGGTAAGCAATCGTGATGGTCTGCCCGAATTGAAACGTACCCGACGTAGGCTTTACCTCCCCGGCAAGTATTTGGAATAATGAAGTAAGCGCCAAACTCTCTTTGCTGAGGAAAGCAATTTTATCGCCCTTGTTTACATACAAATCCAAATTTGAAAAAAGCTCCGTGCCATTCACCGAGTAGCCCAGCCGTTCGATTTGCAGAATCTGATCGCCCGCGGTACGTTTTTGTTGGTAAATGATGGCCGGATACCGGCGTGTGGACGGTTGAATGTCATCCACATTAATTTTTTCCAGTAGTTTTCTACGACTGGTTGCTTGTCTCGATTTGGAAGCGTTCGCGCTAAAGCGCATGATGAACTCCTGAAGTTCTTTCTTTTTGTCTTCCGCTTTTTTGTTGGCAGCGGTGCGCTGCGACAAGGCCAGCTGACTGGATTGGTACCAGAAACTATAGTTGCCGGTGTAAAGTTTGATCGCACTAAAGTCAATATCCACAATGTGGGTACATACGGTATCCAGAAAATGCCGGTCGTGCGAAACCACGATCACGGTATTTTTGAACTCGAGCAAGAAATCTTCCAGCCACCCGATGGTTTGCAGGTCAAGGTCGTTGGTGGGTTCGTCCAGTATAAGGATATCAGGATTTCCAAAAATGGCCTGAGCCAGCAGCACGCGTACTTTTTCATTACCGCTCAATTCGTTCATGAGGCGATAATGTTTGTCTTCGCTGATGCCAAGGCCGCTGAGGAGCGAGGCGGCATCGGAGTGCGCGTTCCAGCCATCGAGTTCGGCAAACTCCGTTTCCAGATCGGAGGCTTTCAGTCCGTCTGCTTCAGAGAAGTCGGGCTTCTCGTAAATGGCATCTTTTTCCTTCATGATTTGCCACAGCCGCGCGTGGCCCATCAACACGGTGTCGATCACCGCCACTTCTTCGTAAGCGAAGTGATTCTGGCGTAGCACGGCCATGCGTTTGTTCGGCTCAAGACTTACACGGCCGGCGGTGGGGTCTATATCGCCTGCCAGAATTTTCAAGAAGGTGGATTTGCCCGCACCGTTGGCACCAATTACACCGTAGCAATTGCCGCCGGCAAATGTCAGGTTCACCTGATCGAACAGCACGCGCTTGCCAAACTGAAGCGAAAGATTTTGGACCGAAAGCATATTATCTGAAAAGAGGGCGCAAAGATAGGCGATCGATACTAATTCTTGTCACGAGCTACTGATCGGATAAAGAATGCATTTGCGTGATCGTCATAGTTGAAACTTGTGATTTCCTTTTCCTCATCAATGAAATAAAGCTTTCCCGCCTTTCTCTTTCCTTCCCAGCGCGATTGAAAACTCATAAGCGCGATATAGTAGGGTTCTTTTTCACTTTTTCCGTTGCACGGTTTCAATAGCGGGGTAACCACAATGTTGAAAAAATTCAACTCGTTATCACCGGGCATCATGTAGGAATGGCCACCTATTGGGGTCATGCTCGCTTGGGTAATTACGTGACTTCCAAGCCTAAGAGCGTAGCACCCTTCAATCGGATTAATCGACAACCAGGGCGCTCCTACGCGCATTTTTTGATGAATGTTTGTTGTTTTGTGTTCGAATTTTTCCCCAGAGAAATTAGTGAGAACACCGGAATGGTAGTCGTACTCGACCTGGTCGCCCAGCGCACTATATGTGGCAATAGTAGCCATCGTCGGTAATTTACGAATCTCTAAATCGAACAAATTCTCATTCCGTGTAGAAGCAAGATGATAGACAAACAATAGGCTGTCCATTTGTGCCACGGTTATCTTCTTGTTATACCGTGTCTGGTGTTCAGACTTCTCAATAGTCGAATTCAGAAAATTAAACTTGTACTTCAATAATACAGCACGTTCCTGTTTCGTTTCAACATTGAAAAAGTGAAAACCTGTTTCAGAGGGATAGATTAAAGTAGACGGTTCTTGTGAGCCCGCAAAACCAGTGGGATTTACAACTAGCAGATCATCGGCAAGAATTTCATCAATTTTCTCGTTGGAAGAGAACGGAAGCAACGTTTCAACCATATTTGGTGAGGTAACTTTTGAAATGAAAAAATTATCTCGCTTTTTACTGGTTTGAATCAAGATCATTTGATCATTGTACGAGTAGGCTGCAACGTCACTACCGTTTTTCGGCTTATCTAGCCATTCCGTAAGGAGTGGCCTCCGTGCCGCGTCCTTAAAAAAAGCAACCAGATAATCTGACTTCTTTCGATTTATCACTCCGGAAAAGTAAAGTACAACCTCGCCATTTTTCGATGAGAACCCGTGAAAATCAAAATCAGAAACATCTGCGGTTAGGCGACTAACTTCCCGGTTCTCGGGATCAAGAAAAATCATTGCTCTTGAGAGTGGGATGAATTCAAACAGAATTATTTTGAATCCTTCGTTATCAGCAAAACCACGCGCTGTCTGTAAAGTGCCATTTCCTTCCTTCAGGTTAAATGCAGATTCCTGCCCATATACTACAGAGTAGTGAGCTAAAATGAAAGTTATGTAGATCAAAGAGATCAATTGTTTCATAATGGTTGATGATGTTAAATTTTCAAACTTGTTTCTACGTTTAGTCAGTTTTACCTTAACAATCCATTAGTTAGCAAAGGTACAATTGAGTACATGTCAATGGCCAAACAGTACTCAACATCGCGGTAAATATTCAACCGATTGAGTCTTCGCACGTGGGAGCTTTGCTCCAGGAAGCCCACCAGATCGGTTTTTGTTCCACGATACAGGTGCAAGGCAGAAAGTCCGGCATCGCAGTCGAGAGTGGCAAATGTTTGCGCTTGTTCTACCAATGCTCCCGCAAACAGTGTGTCCTCCAGGCTGTAGCGCCCTTTCCAACCGGCACAAACAATTAAAATCGGGTGCGGCTGCTGCTTCAGAAAACCTGCCACTGCTGTCAAGTTCAGAAAGGCGCCTACCACAAGTGTGGGTGCACCTTTCGCTTTTTCAATGGTTTGTGTACCGTTGGTGGTAGTGAAGGCAATTTTTTTTCCGCGCACACCTTCCAGGTATTCAAACGGGGAGTTTCCCTTGTCGAAACCTTCGAGTTTCACGCCATCACGTTCGCCCGAAGTGATGTAGCCATCAGCTTTCATTTTTTGGCACACATCCAGGCTTGCAACCGGCACGATGTGATCGGCTCCGTTGGCGAGTGCCGTTACCATGCACGAAGTGGCCCGCAGAATATCCACTACCACTACGGCCTTTTTGCTCACATCGTAGAGATGTAGTAGCTCGGGTGTCAGGCAGACTTCAATTGTTTTCATTTTTTTAACAAACAAGGTTCGGGATACCGCTCGCAATTTTTTTCCAAATGGGTGCCCGATACGGTATTGCCTTTTAGTTGTGCCTGGCACCAGTCTTCGCAAGCTTTTTGTTTCATCTGCAACCGGTAGTAACACAGGCCGCGGTTGTGGTAACTATTGTGGTGCTCCGGATTCAATTCGATTGACCGGTTGAAGTCAGCAATGGCCGGTGCAAATAACTTTTGTTGCAATCGGCAGGTGCCGCGTTTGAAGTAATATTGAAAAAAGTCAGGGTTTAAACCTATCAGTTGGCTGTAATACTGAGTTGCTACAGCCAAGCTGTCGAGATGTTCGTAGCTGTCGGCTGCGAGAAATAGATACTCTTCATTTTCAGGCGCTTCGGCAAGCAGGTCTTTTAAATCTGAAATCGCCAACGGGTACTCTTTGAGATAGAACCTGGCAACCGCGCGACTGTATCGGTAAGGCAAAAAGGACGGATTTTCTGAAATCAGATCCGAAAGCAATGGTAGCGCTTGCCGGTAATTCTTCTGCTCCATAAACTCGTTCGCCCGATTGTGTTTGTCTTGGGCGAGGCAAAGCTGCGTGACCAATATCAGAAGTGGGACAACGCGCACGATGGAGTCAGACAAACGGCACTTTGCTTACCTCGGCTTTTAGCGCCTTACCGCGCACATCTACAAAAATCTCTGTGCCCGGATGCGCGTAATCAACGGATACATAACCCATCCCGATACCAATCCCAAGCACGGGCGAAAGGGTGCCTGAAGTAACTTTACCGATGGATTCGCCAGCCGCATTTTTCAATACATAGTCGTGGCGGGGAATACCTTTATCGATCATCTTAAAGCCCACGAGTTTTCGAGTGACGCCACTGTCTTTTTGTTTTTTGAGGGCTTCCGAATTCGTAAACGGCTTAGTGAATTTGGTGATCCAGCCCAGGCCGCCTTCGAGGGGCGAAGTGGTGTCATCAATGTCGTTGCCGTACAGGCAAAAACCTTTTTCCAGGCGCAGCGTGTCGCGGGCACCCAAGCCAATGGGCTTGATACCCTCGGGCGCACCGGCTTCGAAAATGGATTTCCACACGCGTTCTGCCTGGCTATTTTGAACGTAAATTTCAAAGCCACCGGCGCCGGTGTAGCCGGTGTTGCTCATGATCACGTTTTTTTCTCCGGCAAAATCGCCTACCGCAAAGTGGTAGTATTTGATGTCCGACAACAGTACCGCTGTCAATCGCTGGAGTACCTCTACCGCCTTGGGCCCCTGTACAGCAAACAGGCACATATCGTCCGAAATGTTTTTCATGACTGCTCCGCCGGTGTTGAATTTGGAAATCCAATTCCAGTCTTTCTCGATGTTGGAGGCATTTACCACCAGCAGGTAGTCATTTTCGCGGAGGCGATAGACAAGTAAGTCGTCTACGATACCGCCCTGGTCGTTGGGTAAACACGAGTACTGCGCCTGGCCATCAATTAGTTTGCTGGCATCGTTGGAAGTTACCCGTTGAATCAAATCCAACGCAGCCGGGCCTTCGATTTTAAATTCGCCCATGTGCGAAACATCAAACACGCCAACGCCCTGGCGAACCGTGTTGTGTTCGTCCAAATCGCTGCTGTACCGAACAGGCATATTGTAGCCGCCAAAGGGCATCATCTTCGCACCAAGTTGTACATGAAGATGTTCGAGTGGGATGTGTTTGAGTTCCATAAACGTTTGCGAATGAAATTTGGGTGATTCCGGAAGATTAAACAACTAAAGCCCGAAAATTGATTTGTTCTCGATCACAAAACGATCGGCCGCTTTTTCGGGAATAAGGCCGCGAAGTGTTTGGATGGCACTGGCGGAATATTCATCAAAGCCTTGCGAAGCAGCCGACAATGCGTACGTCTTGAGCAATTTTACAGAATGAGGATTTCGTTGCAGCGCTTCTGCCAAAATTCGGTACGCGCGCACAGGATCTCCTTGCTCCTGGTAGAACAACGCGGCAGCTATTACGGCTTCTGCAAAAAACGGATTGGCTCCACATAGCCAGTCAAATAAACTCCGCGCTTCTTCTTTCCGGCCAGAGGCGTAGTTCAATAGTGCGGTGAAATACACCTTGCGGTCGGTTTGCTGCGGCGTAAACGTTACTCCTTGATTGATTTGCTCACCCAGTAACTGGTAAGAACGCTGTTGTGCCAGCAGGATGAGTTCAAAGTGTTGAACCTCTTCGTACACACTTTTCTCGGTAAGTGTCAGGCCTTTAATTTTTTGAAAGTAGCGGATAGCCGCCGCCAATTCATCCTGGGCATACAACTTTTGACTAAAGTCGAGCCACGTACGTGCCCGGTAGTTTTCATTTTTGATTGAACCCGCCACTTTAATTAACGTACTTGAATCTGCGGGACCAAGTCGGTACTTGGTAAATGCATACTTCTCGTCATCCGCAAAGTTTGTCACCCATGCGGGCGGGCTTGCCAGCACGCGCACCATTTTTTCAGCCAACGTGCGCACCACGGTGTCGGCACTATTTTGCAGACTGTCCCACACCGCCACTGCGGGCCCAATTACTCCGAGCTCCGACAACACCACCGCTTGGGTAATCTGCGCGGGCTGAAATTGTTGGGCGGTAGAGTAGGCGAGGTAGCGGTTCGCCACATCGGGCACGCCTTGTTCCAGCGCCCATAATGCCAGCACGTGATTGTATTTTCCCTGATCATTGCTCCGGTAAATCGCCTGCTCCATCGTGCGAAGCGCTTTTTCTACTTCTCCTTGTTCGTAGTAGGCTTTGGCCGCCGCCACTTGCAGCACTTCCTGGTAGTCGTAGTTAATGGCTCGTTTCGACAGCGCCATCACTTGCGCCAGGTAGGTCGTGTCCAGTTTTCCGATTTGATTGATGAGGTAGTTGTGTAGCAGGGATGCAGTAAACAAATTCAAAACTGTATCGGTTTGCAGATTGATGGCGGGCGGTATGAAGATGAGTTGGTGTTTTTGATTGGCCAATGCAAAGGCGTTGCTTTGTACACCCGGGTCGGCTGAGTTGAGCAGCGCCAGCAGTGAATCCGCCCCCAGCGCCAGGTTCTTCTCGGTCGCCAGCCCAACCAGATTTGTTTTTGCCGCCACGCTACTTACCGGATCGGCCATACTCGCTTGCAGATAAAAAAGGGCCGAGTCCACCACGTTCAGTTTCTTGTACAGCAGCCCCTGCGTATTTTGAATCGAGCCACGCGATTGCAGACTGGTTGCTTCTTTAAGCGCCAGCAGCGACTCCAGCGGATTGTTTTCGCGTTGATAGGTGTAGGCGTAATTCAAAGCCGACATTTCGGTGGGCCGTCTCTCCGTGGCCCTGCGGTAGAACTGCCGTTCTTTTTCAAAGTTCAAAAAGCGCGCTTCGATTTCAGCTACGGCATAGTTTGAGTGATGATTCAGAAAACCATAATTGCCACCTTGCTGATAAAATGCCAGTGCTGTTTTAGATTCCCCCAGGTGCGTGTACACATCTCCAGCGGCGTTGTAAAAGCCGGAGATGGAATTATGAAGCGGCCCTTTCCAGCCGATGTAAATCAAAAAGGCGAAGGTGGCGATCGCTCCACCAAAGCGGAATGTAAAATACGGCATCCGCGAGGGCTTGAAGAGCACTTTATAGACATTCAGATTTTTTTCCAACATACCACTGAAGTTGGAAATCACGTAAGTGAAAAAAATCAATCCAAATCCCAGATGGGCGAAAATTATGATTGTGCCAAGGGCATCAAGCACCGAGTCGTTGGCGGTAGCCCAAAAGAAGGCCACCGTGGTGAAAGCCACTAACGCGATGGCGAGATAAACCAACGTAGTAAAAGGCTCTTCTAAAAAGCTCTCCAATTGCTCTTGGCGTTGCCGAAAACCCCAAATACCAAGAATGCCCGACAGCGTGAGCAGCAGGAAGAAGTCGATGTAGATAAAATTCCAGTTAATTAGATTGAATTTTTCTGCGTAGGCCAGCGCCAGGTTGAGCAGGTAGACCAGCGAGATCACCAGAAAGTGTTGCAGGCTTTTGGTCGCACCCACCCCGCGGCTAATGCCCGACACCAGCGCAGCCAAAACTTCGTGGGCGACCATGAGTATAAAGACAAACGTGAGGACCAGTGCAATTGGGATGACCGCTACCGACAGCTGCAAAAAAGGAGCTGGGGCTTTTGCGAACAAGTGAATACACCCGCCCAAGATGCCGAATACTGCTAACAGCACCCACCACCGCGAAATAAAGGGCGTTTCCTTTTTGAAGAATTGAAACCAGGCCGTGGTACTAATAAGGACCGCCAACACTACGATGGTCGGAATTTTGGAGGTTGAGTTGAACAGCAGAAGGACTTCCAGCCGTAAGTAGGAAACCAGCACGATCAACAGCGTCATACTTGTGAGGTACCAGAAGCGCGAAAGGGTCGTCACGATTGCTACCAGCAAGCTCAGGGCGAGGAAGAAAAGCCCCACAAACGCAAAGTGCGCCCACGGTTGCGCTTGCACGCGATCGCCCAGCAGTTGATCAAAAATCACATAGTTGTCGGCTGGCACGGTCAACTCGGCCAACCCGCTGGTAAAAGTGCGGATGGGCACTTCGCTTACGATTTGCTCCTGTGCATGTTGCCAGCTAAACGTGGGTTCCGGGTACAAAAAATAGGATGTCCATAACCCCACTTGTACGATGATCAGCAACGCTGCCACAAGACCTGCGATGATTCGATAGCTCGCGGACCAACTTCGCCAGAAAGAAAGGTTGAGCATGGGGTTTCTTATTCCAACACTTTAGGAACACGGAAATAATCCGGGTCGGACAAAGGCGCATTTTGCAGTGCCTCCTTTTTGGAAAGGTGCGCGCCTTCTTTGTCCTCGCGCCAATGGTTTATTTCCTGGCTCATGGTGGTGAGCGGCTCTACTCCGGTCGTGTCTACTTCCTTCAGCTTTTCAACAAAAGTGATCATGTTCGAAAGTTCTTTCAGGAGTGCAGGTTCGTCCTCGGGTTTGATTTCCAACCGGGCCAGGTGTGCCAGTTTGTAGAGGGTTTCCCGATCAATTTGCATGAAGTGGATAATGTTTAAATAATTCGGCCTGGATTTCCTGAAACACTTTTGTCTTCAATGTTTCTAAATCGTCCAAGGTCATTCCCGCCACCGCTATGGGTGGATGGAAGATCACTTCCACGGTTCCACGTTCCAGCAGCAGGTTTTTTCGATCTGGTAAAATTATCCAATTGTGGGGAATCGTTACAGGTACGATGGGGATTTGTTTTTGGATGGCTACGCGAAAAGCGCCTTCTTTGAATCGTGCCATCTTGGGTGGCCGCGGCGTTACGATGCCCCCTTCTGGAAAAATCACCAGGCTTTTTCCTTCGTCCAGGGCCGCCAGAGATTTCAGGTAGGTTTCGAATTTGCTCATCAGCTTGGCGCGATCCACTGTAATGTGCAGCTTGCCATACATAAAACCGAAGAGCGGAATTTTTTCCATATCGTTTTTGCCGACAAAGATGGAGTTGTGTGGATTCAAACCAAGAGTAGGAATATCCAGGTAGGAAAAATGGTTGGGGCAGAAAATGTATTGCGCCAGGGGATCTAACGTACCCCGCACCACCACGCGGTAGCGAATAAAGGCAAGCCTAAAAAAAGCGTGGGCCCACCAGCGGTTCAGTCGGCCTACCCATCGATGCTGGGTCGGAAAAAAAATCGGAACGAGTAAGGGGACAAAAAACAGAGCAAACAACACCGTAAACACCAGCAGGGCAAAGCCAGTTTGGATCAGGCGCATGGCTGTTTACTCAAGTGCCAAAAAGTTCCTATTGGCGATTGATACCATCGGTTTGAGGTACAATAATCAGTTCTTTTTGACGGCCATCGATGTATCGGAAACCGGCACCATCAAAATATCCGTCTTCCTCCAGTTGGATGCGAATATCGCGCTTCCATTCCGGGATGTTAACCGTACAGTTCAATTCGATGGAGTAAGCGGTAGCCCGGTGCATAGGGTAGTCGCCCGTGTTTGGTACGCCTCCTTGCATGTCCCACATGCCAATGGTGGTTCCGGCTGCATGGCCATGGAAACCGATCGGATGGGTGTAGATGGATGGCGTAATTCCTTCGGCCAAAGCCTGCTCGCGGGTGGCCTTTAGAATCTCATTGCCGGTGCGTCCTTCCTTAAAATGAGAGGTAAGGATGTCTTGTAGGCGGTTGCCTTTCTTTAGTGCATCTTTCAAGAAAGCAGGCGCTTCCGTTTCGCCGGGCTTCAGTAGGTAGGCGTGTTGTTGGGTGTCGGTGTTTAGGCGAAGGTAGGTAATACCAAAGTCGACATGCAGTAGGTCGCCTGGCATAATAACCAGCGGCTGCGGACGTTTGGCAGTGACAGCCTCGGGCTCGTTGCGTTGAATGGATACGGAGGTTTGGAACCAGGTGTCGAGTTTCAGTTCGCGAATCTTTTCACGGTACCACCAAACCACATCATCGGTCGTGGTTACACCCGGCTGAATGACTTTGTCGGAAAAACCTTCGCGAATGATATCGTGAGCGATGAGGCAGATTTGTTGATAGATCACCATCTCGCGTTCGGTGCGCGTTTCCAGCCAGGAGACCGCCAATTTTTCAGCGGAAGTAATCTTGCTATGCAGATTCTTGGGTGTTACACGCAACAGGTTGTCGTAGTCGTTGGCAGTTAACCCATCGGCATGGCCGTAGTGCGGGGCTTTGTTGATGCCGATTTTTTTTGGATTTCGATCGGCAATAATTTTACCGAGTTGCGCCCATTGGTCGGGGTTTGCATCGGGATCCCAGGCGCGCTTAAACATTTTGCCCACATCATAGCGCGATACCGCCAAATATTCCATCTCCGCATCCGCCCCGCGATCGAACGCTATCAACATAGTCGTTCTCCGGGCCGCAAACCAAGTGGCTGGCAGCAACGTGCGGATCACCGGATCTTCGTTGTACTCACGGGAGATAATCACCCACATATCAAACCCTTCCCGGCGCATCAACGCGGGCAACACGTTCCGGAGCCGGTCTTCCAGCAACTCGTCCACCACACGGGCACGCTCGCGTTCACTTAAAACAACAGGGTATTGGGCCTGCAGCAGCCCGGTGATCAACAAACAAGCGAGGAAAACAAAACGCATGGTTAGAACGGTTGGAATGATTACAAAGAAAGGATGCAGCGCTCGTTTTTCAAAAGTGTTTCGGCCTGCTCCAGCGGCAGGTGCGAGCGGGCATCGTCCATCTGTTCACGAATGGCGCCCTTAATTTTTTTGAGATGGAGTGCTTCGATGAAGCGCTTGACTTGCTCTTTGTTTTCAAGAACCAGCGCGGGCACGGTAGTGGGCTGATCGTTATCGCCTTTGGCCACCATCGTAAAAAAAGAAGAGTTCGTGTGTTTTACGTAGCCGGTTTTGATGTTTTGCGCTTCTACCCGGATACCCACGATCAGTGAACTTCGCCCCACGTAATTCACGGAGGCTTTCAACGACACCAATTCACCAACTTCCACGGGTTGAAGAAACTCTACTTTGTCCACTGATACGGTTACACAATACATCCCGGCATGCTTGCTGGCACACGCGTACGCCACCTTATCCATCAGCGAAAGCAAAATGCCACCATGGATTTTGCCGCCGAAGTTGGCGTAGCTGGGAATCATTAACTCGGTAATGGTAGTTTGCGAATACGCAACTGGTCGGGCTTCCACGATCATGTTGCCCAAACTACAACATTTTGTGCGTACCGTAAACAAAAAATCCCGGCTGTGGCAGCCGGGATTTTCGCGTTGTCTCAGATACAAAACTCAAATAATCAGCATGGCATCGCCATACGTCAGGAACTTGTATTTTTCCTTCTTGGCAACCTGGTAAGCATTCATCACCAAGTCAAAACCACCAAACGCACAGGCCATCATCATCAGCGTGCTTTCGGGTTGATGGAAATTGGTAACAAGTGCGTTACAAATCTTGAAATCGTAGGGCGGGAAAATAAACTTGTCGGTCCAGCCTTCTCGCTCCTTTAACCGATTCGTGGCCGATACGGCCGATTCCAGCGAGCGCATGGAAGTAGTGCCAATAGCACACACGCGGTTTTTGTTCTCCAAGGCCTGGTTTACCAGCTTAACGGCTTCTGTGCCTACGATGAAGTTTTCAGAGTCCATTTTGTGTTTGGTGAGATCTTCCACATCTACCGCCCGAAACGTGCCCAGGCCAATGTGCAGGGTTACATATCCAAAGTCTACGCCCTTTAATTGCAGGCGCTTCATCAACTGCCGGGTAAAATGCAGGCCCGCGGTGGGTGCACTCACTGCGCCTTTGTTTTTGGCAAAGATGGTTTGGAATCGCTCTTTGTCTTCCGGCTTCACCTTTCGCTTGATGTACTTGGGCAGGGGCGTTTCGCCCAGGTGCTCAATCACTTTATCGAATGCCTCGGAATCGCCATCGAACAGAAAGCGGATCGTGCGACCGCGCGAGGTGGTGTTATCAATCACTTCGGCCACCAGATCGCCATCGCCAAAATAAAGCTTGTTGCCCACACGAATTTTCCGAGCCGGATCCACCAGAACATCCCACAGGTGCATGTCGGCATTTAGCTCGCGTAGCAAAAAAACTTCAATCTTAGCTCCGGTTTTTTCCTTGCGGCCGTAAAGGCGGGCCGGAAATACCATCGTGTCGTTGGCGATCATCACATCGCCCTCATCGAAATAGTTAATAATGTCTTTAAACACCTTGTGCTCGATCTTGCCTGTGCTTTTGTGAATCACCATCATCCGGGCTTCATCCCGGTTTTCGGCTGGTTCGGAGGCAATTAAACTGGCAGGGAGGTCGAACTTGAATTCGGATAACTTCATAAGCTTACGGGCTTTGGCGCGAAGGCCGTTTTAAATTTTGAGGGTGCAAAAATAGTGTCGCCCCGACCGATTGATTCGTTTGCCCGCTGATTTTTTTTAGCAGCCAAATACCCTCAAAAACAGCCATTTGTAATCGAAAAGCGGCATTTTGTTTTACTTTGCCTAACTAACCACCCCTAAGCGCGTTAAAATCCCGATGATGTTGATTATTAAACTTGTTTTTGAAAGCTTCCGCTTTGCCGGACGGGCCCTGAAAATGAACCTTTTGCGCACCACTTTAAGCTTATTGGGCGTAACGGTGGGGATTTTCGCGATCATTGCCGTGCTCACGTTTGTGGATTCGTTGGAAAAGAACATTAAGGAAAGTTTCAACTTTCTGGGGGCCGATATCCTATACATTGAAAAATGGCCATTCCCCGGCAATACCAATGGGGGCGATTACAAATGGTGGGAATACTGGCGCAGGCCGAACCCCTCTTACAACGAATACAAATTCCTGAAGGCGAACCTCACGCATCAATCGGCCATCTCGATTTTCGCCATCAAGGGCAATTCGGTGGTGAAGGCGGGCAACAACAGCATCAGCCAGATCGCTTTGATTGGCGTGAGCGAGGGCTACGATGGCATTAGCGAGATGGACATTGTGCAGGGCAGATACTTTTCCGAGGAAGAAGCCACCGGCGGTGGCAACCAGGTGGTGTTGGGCTACATGGTGGCCGAGTCGCTCTTTGGCAACCTGAGCGAAGTGGTAGGGAAGGAAGTGCGTATCAAAAACCTGAAGTACCGGGTCATCGGGGTATTGAAAAAACAAGGGGAGAGTTTCTTGGGCACGCCCACGAAGGACTACAACGTGTTTATCTCCTATCAATCGTTTCGCAAGTTGTATATGACCGGCACCGGGCGTTGGAATGAAATCGGCAGCCGGATTGGAATCAAGGGTGTGGAGTCGGATGTGGGCCTGGTGGAGTTGGAGAACGAATCGCAGGGCTACTTGCGTAGCAGACGCGGCTTGCGACCCTTCGATAAGGATAATTTTGTGATCAATCGCCCCGAGGCATTTTTAGGTCTGGTGTCTGGCGTGTTTGATACGGTGGGAATAGCCGGCTGGATTATCGGGGGCTTCTCCATGCTGGTGGGTGGCTTTGGCATTGCCAACATCATGTTTGTGTCAGTAAAAGAGCGCACGAGTATTATTGGTTTACAGAAATCATTGGGCGCGAAAAACTTTTTCATCCTGTTTCAATTCCTGTTCGAGGCCGTGTTTCTTAGTTTGATAGGTGGCCTTACGGGATTGGTGCTGGTGTATTTTCTAACGTTGATTCCGTTTGGAAGCCTGGAAGTGGTGATGTCGTTTAAGAACATCATTTTGGGCGTAGGCGTATCGACTGTTATCGGATTAGTTAGCGGAATTGTGCCTGCGGCGATGGCGGCTCGCCTTGATCCAGTTGCCGCTATTCGCGCCAATTAGTTTCTGGAAAAATCCGCAAAAATTGAAAGCGACCTTCGAACAGGTCGCTTTTTTTATGCGTTAACTTCCGCGATGCACTCAATTTCCACGAGGGCCTCTTTGGGCAGGCGCGATACTTCCACCGTGGTGCGCGCGGGGCGATGCGAGCCAAAGAAGGCCGCATAGACGGCATTCATTCGTTCGAAGTCCGCGAAGTTTTTCAGAAACACGGTGGTTTTCAAAATGTGGGTGCGGTTGGCACCGGCCGCGAGCAGTACTGTTTCAAGGTTTTGTAGTACCACCTGGGTTTGCGCCTCGATGGTCGTGGTGTCGATCATCATCGTAGTCGGATTCAGCGGGGTTTGGCCAGAGCAAAAGATCAGCGAACCGCTACGCTGGGCGTGTACATACGGGCCAATGGCCGCAGGTGCTTGATCGGCAAAGATGGAATTCATAAGGAATGAAAGATGCTATTGATACACACGCACGTAATCAACTTCCATGCGTTGCGGAAAGACGCTGTCGTCAATACCGCGCAGGCCACCCCAACTGCCGCCAATGGCAATGTTCAACAGAAGGTGAAAACGCTGGTCAAAAGGCCAGTAGGCAATCCCGCCCGTGTTACGGAAGGTAAAGTAGGTTATTCCATCAATCTTAAACACAATCTCAGACGATAGCCATTCGGCCGAGTAGATATGGTAAGCTGAAGTAGCATCGTTTACCATCATCGATTTTCCCTGTTGGGTATTTTTTGTGTGATTGAAGGCATCGGTGTGAACGGTACCATGCACGCGTCCTTCATCGAAGCCCACATGCTCCATGATGTCGATTTCTCCACTGCGAGGCCAGGCGCCGTAAAGCCAATCGGTCGGTAGCATCCAGATCGCGGCCCAGTTCCCACGTCCTACCGGCAGTTTCGCACGTGCTTCTACTTTGGCATACGTCCAATCGCCCTTGGTGCGAGACACCAGTCGGGCGGAGGTGTAATTGCGTGTACCTATGGTTTCGCGATGCGCCTCGATAATCAGGCGCCCATCTTCTACCCGCGCATTTTTTTCCGAGTCGGTATAAAACTGTGATTCGTTGTTACCCCAGCCGCTGCCACCGATGTCGTAGCCCCATTTGTTCGGATCGGGTTTGCCCGTGTAGCCAAATTCATCGGACCAAACCAGCTTCCATTCTTTTGGAGGCGCAGGCGTTAGCGGCGGTGGAACATCTTCAATGGCAGGCTCTTCATTGCTGCCGCAGGCCATTAACAAAACACAAAGTGCAATTGGTAGTCTTCTCATTGGTATACACGAACGTAGTCGATCTCCATACGTTGAGGCCAAATGGACTCGTCTACGCCTTGCTGACCACCCCAGTTGCCGCCTACCGCAATGTTCATGATCAGGTGGAAGCGCTGATCAAACGGCCAGCCGGTAAAATCATCGGCTGGATTGCGGTTCACGGTGTGGTATTTCTGGTTGTCTACAAAGAAGTCCATTTTGTCCTTGGTCCATTCCACTGCATAAATATGGTAGGTTTCCTGGCAATCTGGAACAGTGATCTTACCCTCTAACTGGGTTTGTTTAACGTGATTATATTTTTCGGTGTGGATGGTGCCGTGAATTACGCCCGGGTCGTGGCCGACATGTTCCATAATGTCAATCTCTCCGCTGGCCGGCCAGCCGCCATATTTCCAATCCGTGGAGAGCATCCAGATGGCAGGCCAGGTGCCACGGCCGTATGGCAGGCGCGCCCGCACTTCGATGCGGCCGTACAGCCAATCGCCCTTTTTGCGGGATACAATGCGGGTGGACGTGTAGGGCTTGCCACCCAATGAGTCGCGGTGTGCTTCGATTACGAGCATTCCATCTTCCACGCGCACATTTTTTTTGTCGCGGGTGTAGTATTCCAGTTCGTTGTTGCCCCACCCACACACATTCGGGCAGCCATCACCCAGATCGTAATCCCACTTGGTGCTGTCTGGCGCACCGGCGTATTCAAACTCATCCGACCACACCAATTCCGGTCGTGAGGGGGTGCAGCCCGTTAAAAGAAGAACACTAACCAGTCCAACGAGAAGCAGCACAAGATTTTTCATATCTGATGGTTTAGATTTTGCATCCGCGAAAGCGAAAAGCAGCCCCGCGTGTGGTTGCTGCCGCGCGCTTTTTCGATAGCTTGAAGATACTATTTTGTTGGCTGTTGATTACAAGAGACCATCATAAAAACTATCGAGAGCGTCAATTCGAGGGAGGTACGAACGAGAAATCCCTGATTGCAGTGCCGCAATTGAGGATG
>JBIIVI010000240.1:0-5363 GCA_044339555.1 Cyclobacteriaceae bacterium
ACCAACGTAATACCGTCCAGTACGTTGGCTTCGCAAAATGTACACCGTGCACATAAAAAAACCCTCCGAATAAATCAGAGGGTAGTCGGGGTGAGACGATTCGAACGTCCGACCTCCACGTCCCTAATCACGCCGCAGGCGTGACGCTCACCGGGCCGCCAATCCCTTGGTCACTCAAAAATCGGGCAGCTCCACGCTTCTTGATCTTCCTTTCCAGAATCATCGCTTCTTTGCGATTCCCTACGAGGTGATGCCAAACTAACAACCACGGCTGTTCTTTTCTGGTATGACCCGCAAGCTCGCTGTTATGCTCCGTCAAACGCTTAGTCAGATCCTGAGTCTGACCAACGTAATACCGTCCAGTACGTTGGCTTCGCAAAATGTACACCGTGCACATAAAAAAACCCTCCGAATAAATCAGAGGGTAGTCGGGGTGAGACGATTCGAACGTCCGACCTCCACGTCCCTAACGTGATGCGCTAACCGGGCTGCGCTACACCCCGAGTCCTTTTTTGAGGTCGCAATATTACTAAAAATCGAACAATCCGATTACTTCTTTTTATTCTGCTTCAGGTCGCGAAAGAAACGCGCCCAGTTGAAGGGATTTAGGAAGGGATTGGTACGCGGCATAAACCGATCGTTCACCGATCCGGAATACTGGTCGATATAATACCGGTAATTCAGGTTGCCATCCATGGGCGTAGTCTGCATCATGAGCGCCAGTAACTCGGCATTCAGGTTGCGCCTGTCGTACGAGTTGTTATCCAATGGCAGATTGAGCGCCAAAACCGCTTGTTTGAAGACTTCTTCCGTTGGAAATGGAGTAATGGTTACTTCGCGCAGGAACGTGACATCTTCCACCATTTCCACTACCAGTGTCAAAAAATCGGAAGAGTGATTGGGTACGATGTAGAATTGTTTAACAAAACCCACGGAGCTGAACACCACACTATCACCTGCGAGCACCGGCATCGAAAAATAACCCATGCGATTGGATACGGTGCCCCGCATCGCCTTGGGCACCCAAACGTGTACGCCGGGTACCGAAGTGGCACTATCGGTGGCCAGAATCACACCCGATAATTGGATCACCCTTCGCTGGTGTTGTGTTTGCGCACTCACCCCTGCGGCCAGCCCAATCAAAATGATCAACCCAAAAAGCCGTTTCAACAGATGCAAATTTTTCAAATATAGAGATTAAACCCAATTGCCGAACGATTGTTAGAAGCCATTTCATCTGGACGCAGCCGCACTAAGATGTCGCCTGGAGCGAAAAAGTTGAAGCCTCACGGCCGATCCGCTGCAGCGGCTCTCAGCGCCCCGAATTATGCCATGCTCCCATCGGTTTTAGCTATTTTTACACGACCAGCCGGTATGCGACTTAAACATTTTAACCTGGATTTAGGAAGCCAGATTTTTTTGGCATGCTCGGATACAGCACGGCTCCGTTTACTCACGCTCATCCTAACAAACGGAGAAATGTGCATCACCGACCTGGAGCGGATTCTGGATTTTACGCAAACCAAAACATCACGCCATTTGATTTATCTGAAAAATGCCGGCATTCTCACCTTCCGGAAACACAACCAATGGGTGTTTTATTCCATTAAAGACGAAGTTTTTGATTTCGTAGAGAAACTACTGCAATACGTGAAGCGCGACCCGGTGCTGCAACAAGACCAGCAAACGTTTCTTACGCTTTACAACAATCGCGAGCTTACCCTTAACCGCTTGCAGATGAAGCCGCTGAGTGCCGTGCGCAGTATTTAAACCATGAAAAAATACAAAGGAATTCTTTTTGATCTAGACCACACGCTGTGGGATTACGAAACCAACGCGGCCGAAACATTGCACGAGCTCTTTCATGAGCATCTTACAGACAAAACGGCCACGCCTTTTGCGAATTTCCATCAGCACTTTGTACGCATCAACACCCAGCTGTGGCTGGATTACGACCGTGGCCTGATTGCGCGCGAGGTCATCCGCGAACAGCGCTTCCACCGCGTATTTCAGGAAGTGGGCATCGACAACTACCCACTTTCGTTGACATTCTCGGATGCCTACGTGCACGAATCACCCAAGAAAAGCAATTTGCTTCCGCACGCCAGGGAAGTGCTCCGGCACTTACACGGGCGGTATCCGCTGGTGATTGTAACCAACGGATTTGAAGAGATTCAAACCGTAAAAGTAGACTCCGCCGGGTTGCGGCCCTACTTTGCTTCCGTCATTACCTCGGAGCGTGCGCAATCTAAAAAACCGGAACCCGGCATTTTTGCTCTCGCCCTCCAACACCTGGGCGTGGCCGCAAGCGATGCACTTATGATTGGCGATAATCTGCTCACCGATATTGCCGGTGCCCGCGACGCGGGAATTGATCAGGTTTTTTATAATCCGCAGGGCGCTGCGCATGAGGCTGCGTGCACGTATGAAATCCGCGAATTGAACGAACTGCTTTCGTTTCTGTAGGCCCGCAAATTCTCTAACTTGCGCGCACAAAAAATTTCTACACCCATGGCTACTGGTTTTTTTCACGTTCCGTATCCTAAAAATGAACCCGTTCTAAGCTACGCGGCAGGCAGCAAAGAACGCAAAGCACTGCAACAGGCGCTGGCCGAAGCCCGCAGCCGCCAAATTGATGTGCCGATGTTTATTGGCGGACAAGAAGTGCGCACCGGTAATACAAAAAAACTATCGCCTCCACACGACCATCAACATGTGCTGGGCTATTACCATGAAGGCGACAAAGGCCATGTAGAACAGGCCATTCAGGCAGCGCTGGCCGGCCGTGAATTGTGGGCAAACCTTTCGTGGGAGCACCGCGCCAGTATTTTTCTGAAGGCAGCCGATATGTTGGCGGGCCCCTATCGCTACAAAATGAATGCTGCCACCATGCTCGGCCAGTCGAAGAATGCGTTTCAGGCTGAGATTGATTCTGCCTGCGAGTTGATCGATTTCTTGCGGTTTAATGTGTACTTCATGTCGGAAATTTATGCGGAGCAGCCGCAGTCTTCGCCCGGCATTTGGAACCGGATGGAATACCGGCCGCTGGAAGGATTCACGTTTGCCCTCACCCCGTTTAACTTTACCGCCATTGGCGGCAACCTACCCACCAGTATGGCGCTGATGGGCAATACGGTAGTGTGGAAGCCGGCACATACACAGATTTATTCGGCCCACGTGTTTATGGATATTTTGCGCGAAGCCGGATTGCCCGAAGGTGTGATTAACCTGATATTTGTAGCCGGAGCCGCCACGGGCGAAGTGGTATTTAACCACCGCGATTTTGCAGGCATACACTTCACCGGCAGCACGGGCGTTTTCCAAGGCATGTGGAAAACTATTGGCAATAACATCGCCAAATACAAAAGCTACCCGCGCATTGTGGGCGAAACCGGCGGCAAAGATTTTATTGTAGCCCACAAAAGCGCAGCGGCAAAAGAAGTAGCCGTGGCCATTGCCCGGGGCGCGTTTGAATACCAGGGGCAAAAATGTTCGGCCGCTTCGCGTTGTTACATTCCCTCCAACCTCTGGCCCGATGTGAAGGAATATTTGCTAGCCGATCTTGCCTCTATGAAAATGGGTGGGCCGGAGGACTTCACTAATTTCATCAATGCGGTGATTGATGAAAAGGCGTTTGATTCCATTACCGGGTATATTGAGTTGGCACGGAAGAACCCGATGAATGAAATTATTGCGGGCGGTAAATACGATAAATCGAAAGGCTATTTTATTGAGCCGACTGTAATTGTAACGCAAGACGCCTCGTCGGTAACGATGTGCGAAGAAATCTTTGGGCCGGTGGTAACCATTTATGTGTACCACAGCGAGAACTTTGAGCAGACGCTGGAGTTGGTCGATCAAACTTCGCCTTATGCCTTAACGGGATCGATTTTCTCGGGCGACCGGTATGCGATTGAGTTGGCTACGAAAAAACTGGAGAACGCGGCGGGGAATTTTTACATCAACGATAAGCCCACCGGGGCTGTGGTGGGCCAGCAACCTTTCGGAGGTGCGCGCGGATCCGGCACGAACGACAAGGCGGGCGCTAAAGCAAATTTGATGCGCTGGGTATCGATGCGGGTAATCAAGGAAACCCTTGTGCCCCCGACTGACTACCGCTATCCGTTCCTGCAAAAGGACTAGTGAGGGGGCGTTACCGCAGTTCGCGTGGGTTTGGGTGAGGGACTGAGCGGGTTTGTTTGAGCCCGAAGTGGCAGGCGCACAGGATGGCGAGCCGCGAAGGCCCGACCCCGCGGCATGCTCGACAAAACGTACTCAACCAACACCTGGAGGCCGCGGGGGCACCCCCAAAAAAAATCTGTTCGTTAGCTTACCGTAGCACCCGGATTTACCGGTTGGTTGGGTTGTAGTAGTCGTAGCTTGCCTTCGGCATCTTCCGCCATCAATACCATTCCTTGCGACTCGATGCCCATCATTTTGCGGGGCGCCAGGTTGGCAATAAACGTTACTTGCTTGCCCACCATTTCTTCGGCCGTGTAGTGCTTGGCGATGCCACTTAACACTGTGCGGTGCTGCAGGCCATCATCAATTGTGAGCTTCAAGAGCTTGTCTGACTTCTCCATTTTTGTAGCCGCCGTTACCGTTCCCACCCGAAGGTCTAACTTCGAAAAATCATCAAACACAATCTCGGGCTTCAAGGGCGCCACGGCAGTCGGGGTTGCGTCTTTTTGGGTATCCATCAGTTTCTTGATTTGCTTTTCAATGATCGGGTCTTCCAACTTTTCGAACAACAAGCTGGCCGTACCCAGTTCGTGGCCCGACTCCAGCAGATCGGCTGCCCCCGCTGCTGCCCAAGGCCGAGGCGGTACTTGCAACATTTCGCGGAGTTTGCCCGCACTAAACGGCAGGAACGGCTCGGCTACGATGGCCAGGTTGGCTGCCATTTGCAAGGCGATATTCAACACCGTGCCAACTCGCGGCATATCCGTTTTGGCCAGCTTCCACGGTTCGGTATCCGCCAGGTATTTGTTCCCCACACGCGCCAAGTCCATGAGTGCAGCGGTTGCCTCCCGAAAGCGATAGGCTTCCAGGGAACCGGCGATGGCTGCCGGAGCAGCGGCCAGATCGGCCAGCGCTTTTTCGTCAATGGCAGTTAGTGGGCCGCGGGGCGGAATCCGGTTATCAAAGTATTTCTGCGTGAGTACCAGCGCCCGGTTTACAAAGTTGCCCAGAATGGCCACCAACTCGTTGTTGTTTTTTGCCTGAAAGTCTTTCCAGGTAAACTCACTGTCTTTCGTCTCGGGCAGGTTGGTGAGGAGTGCGTACCGAAGGATATCTGGCTTGTCGGGAAACTCCGCCAGGTAGTCGTGCATTTCAATTGACCACCCCCGACTGGTGCTCAT
>JBIIVI010000241.1:0-5336 GCA_044339555.1 Cyclobacteriaceae bacterium
TTTGTAATTCCAACCAGCTCGCCCGCCCTAGATTAGTTCCAACTTGACAAGACTTTGTACTTACGGTCGGGATTGCAAATCCCGACCAACATAGGTTACGATTTGTAATCCAAGCCTCCTCGGCTCCTTTCGACCAATTCCAATTTACCCAATCTTTTATGCCCGTTTCAACCGGTGCTCGCAGCTCGCAGCTAATCGCTCGCAGCTATCCCCTATTTCCCATACAACTTCTTCCCCACCGCCTCGTATTTGTCGCCTGCCTTCCAGGTGGGCATCACCGGCACATTTAATAGCTGCTGGGCTGCATACACATACGAACGAATGTAGCGGTTGGTGTACGGCAAACTAATCGTACCCACTTCGTCCGCAGGTTGATGGTAAAATTTCATCACATCGCCATCGAACGATTTCAACCCCAGTGTAAACATCACGGCAGGAACGCCTTTGGCCGCAAAACTAAAGTTGTCCGACCGCTCAAACAGGTTCTGCTCTGGCACGGGGTCGCCCTCCAGTTTCAATCCGTACGCAGCCACGGAGCTTTTCAACACCTCATCGGCTGTGGTGCGATTAAAGTCCACCAGCGTAATACGGGTTGTGTCGTTGTAGCCGGCCTGGTCGCAATTCAAATTGAAAACAATTTTTTCCAGCGGTAGCACCGGATGATCAGCATACCAACGGCTACCGAGCAGCCCTTGTTCTTCGGCTGTTACCGTCATCACCAAAACGGAGCGCTTTTGCGGGTTGGTGGCAAAAAACCGGGCGGCCTGCAACACCGCAGTAGTACCAATGGCGTTATCGCGGGTGCCATTGTAAATCGAATCGTTATTCACCTTGCGGCCAACGCCCACGTGGTCGTAATGCGCCGTGAGTGCCACAAATTCGTTTTTCAGTTTCGGATCAGTGCCCTCAATCCAGCCGAGTACATTCTTGCCGGGAATGGCTTTGCCGACAGGCTGCTCTATCACCAGCTTACCTTTCGCATTCTTGGTTTCGATCAGGCTTTTCACGGCAGGTGCTTCGGAGTTCCTCATCCACATGCGCGGCATATTGTTGTCTTTGGCAACTCCCACTTTCGATCGGGTGAAGAAATTCACCAACGCGGGCCACGGTACTCCCGGCGCATTCACAATTTCAATTAGCGCAACGCCCTTCAATGCTGCCACGCGCTCGGCTTTGTTCTCAGCTTCGGAAAACATCTGCATCACATCACTCATGCCGGGCGCTCCGAGGTAAGCCAACACCACTTTGCCAGCCACATTTGTGGTCTTCAGATCATCTTCGGTTCCGTAGCCAACAAACACAACATCCCCGCTCCATTGTGTAGAGGCACCCGCCATCAGCACCACATCTTCTTTATTTTTCAGGGTTACATCTCCAATGGTTACGTCAACTGTTGTGGCATAGACGGTGCGTTCCAGCGGCACGCTTTGAAAGTAGCCGTTCGCGCCCGGCACGGGCTTCACACCCCAGCGTTGAAATTCCGTGGCGATGTAATCAGCAGCAATGTCCAGCTCGGGAGATCCGGTATCGCGACCGCGCAGGCGGTCGGAGGCAAGAAAGCGAAGGTGCGCCTCGGTTTCGCGCTGCGTAACGATTTTATCAATGGTAGTTGTGGGCGAACCAGAATTGGCCGATTTCATTTTTTGAGTGAAAGCAGCCTCGGCTGTGAGCAAGCAAACCAGAACGACAAAAAGACGGGTCATGGGTGAAGATTTTTATTTCCGAAAGCTAGAAATAAAAAGCGGATTCCACCTCTGGAATCCGCCCTCTGAAATGCAACCGTAAGTAGGAATTAACGCAAGAACAACAACTCGCGGTACTTCACCAGCGGCCAGTCCTCATCATCTACCAGCAATTCCAGCTTATCAACTGAATCGCGGATCACATCAAAGTACTTCTCCTTCACGTCATCGCAATAGGCAATGGCGCGCTTGTGGGCATTTTCGATCTTGTTAACGCGCTTGCGCTCTTCAATCATGGCGCGCACGTTGGTTTTGATCACATCCACATGCTCGGAAATCTCCTTGATGGTTTGGATCACGGCCTTGTTATCGATGCCGAGGCTTTGCAGTCCATTGGCATTCTCGATCAGCTTGCTTTGATATTTGATGGCCGTGGGTACGATGTGGTTCATCGCCAAATCGCCCATCACGCGCGATTCAATCTGTACCCGCTTGATGTACGACTCCAGTTTGATTTCTACCCGGGCTTCGTTTTCCTTGTGGGTCATCACCCCGTGTTTTTCAAACAATGTTTGCGACTTCTTGCTGAGGTACGCATCCAGTGCACGTGGCGTATTCTTTACGTTGCCCAAGCCACGCTTGGCGGCTTCCTTCACCCATTCTTCCGAGTAGCCGTCGCCCTCGAAACGAATGTTTTTCGATTCGGAGATGTATTGGCGCAGCACGTTCACAATCGCCAGTCGCTTCTCCTCGCCTTTTTCAATCAGTTTGTTTACTGCCTCGTAGAAGTGGTCGAGTTGCTCGGCCACGATGGTGTTGAGGGCTGTCATGGCAGTGCCGCAGTTGTCGCTGCCACCTACCGCGCGGAACTCAAACTTATTTCCCGTAAAGGCAAAAGGTGAAGTGCGGTTACGATCGGTAGCATCCAAAATGATCTCCGGAATCTGATCGATACCCAACTTCATGTACATGTTGTCGCCCTTCTCGATTTTCACGTTACCCTTCTTCTCAAGTTCATCCAAAACGGCTGTCATCTGCGAGCCAATGAACACCGACATGATCGCGGGTGGAGCTTCGTTGGCACCCAGGCGGAAATCGTTGGCCGAGGTGGCGATGCTCGCGCGCAGCAAGTCGGCATGTTCGTGCACGGCCTTGATCGTGGTTACGAAGAAGGTTAAGAACATAAGGTTATCGCGTGCGCTGCTGGTCGGTGCGTACAGGTTGATGCCCGTATCGGTAATGAGCGACCAGTTGTTGTGCTTGCCGGTGCCATTCAATCCCGCAAAGGGCTTCTCGTGGAAGAGTACTTTCAGTTCGTGTTTCTCCGCTACGCGGCCCATCACATCCATCATCAATTGGTTGTGATCGTTGGCCACGTTTACATCCTCAAACAAAGGCGCTACTTCAAACTGGCTGGGAGCTACCTCGTTATGGCGGGTGCGCACCGGGATGCCAAGCTTCCAACTTTCAATTTCAAACTCCTTCATAAAATCGTATACCCGGGAAGGAATGGAACCGAAATAATGGTCTTCTAACTGCTGGCCACGCGCGGGGGCATGACCAAACACACTGCGGCCGGCCATCACCAGATCGGGGCGCGCCATGAACAACGCCTGGTCTACCACAAAATACTCTTGCTCCGGGCCGAGGGACGCGGTTACGTTCCGAATATCTTTATCGAACAGCTGGCACACCTTAGTGGCCGCTACATCCACGGCCTTCAACGCTTTCAACAAAGGGGCTTTGGTATCCAGGGTTTCGCCTGTGTACGACACAAAGATGGTGGGAATACAAAGCGTCTGGCCATAAAGGAACATGGGCGAAGTAGGATCCCACGCGGTGTAGCCACGCGCTTCGAACGTACTGCGAATGCCACCGCTCGGGAAGGAAGAGGCGTCCGGCTCCTGTTGTACCAACTCGCTGCCCTTAAATTTCTCGATACCGGCCAGTGCGTCAAAGAACGAATCGTGCTTCTCGGCCGTGCCGCCCGTCATCGGCTGGAACCAGTGCGTAAAGTGGGTGGCACCTTTGGCCATGGCCCAGGTTTTTACCGCAGCCGCGATCATGTCGGCCGTGGGCTCATCAATTTTCTCGTGGTTTTTGATGGCCGCACTTACTTTTTTGTACACCGCGGGCGCCAGGCTGGCGCGCATCTGCTCGGTGCCAAACACATTCTGACCAAAGAAGTCGGATACCTTGGGATTGGGGAGATCGACCGCCACGCGGGGCCGGTCGTTCAGTTTTTTGAGTGCTTCGAATCGTAAATATGCCATAGTGGTTGATTTTTGGACTTATTTGGCGGCAAAACTAATCGTTTTTTGAGCTTGTGGGGTGAATTTTGAGGCGAATTTTGAGTAACAAAAACTCTTTTTCCACCGCAAAGGGTAAAAAGTTGATATGTTCCAAACAATCAGACACATAGCCGCTTCCAAGCACTGCTTGCACCTGGGAGTGAAGGTGCAAAGGTAAAAAAACTGACGCTTCTGTTTAAAGGTTAACTGACTACTCGCTTCCCAGCGCGGAAGACCGTGAACGGTGCTTAACCTTTAGTAACTCCAATCGGTTTCATCCAAAACCCCCGCTCTATGTTAGCCGACCAACAAATACTCCTGAGCCTGTTAAGCCTGATTGCCATGGAACTGGTGCTTGGTATTGATAACATCATCTTCATCTCGATCCTCACCAGTAAACTGCCTACCCACTTGCAGCCGAAGGCACGCAACCTGGGCATTTCTCTTGCGGTGGTAGCTCGAATCGGATTGCTTTTCATGATTGGTCTTATTCTGCAACTCCAAACGCCATTAATTACATGGGGCGGATTTGCGCTTACGGGCAAAGACCTGGTATTGTTTCTCGGAGGAGTTTTCCTAACTATCAAAACCGTGATTGAAATCCTCCAGAAAGTTACGCCTCCGTCCGAAAACCCGGCTTCAATTTCGGCGAGTGGTCAATTTGCGTCCATCATTTTTCAAATCGTATTGATAGATTTGATTTTTTCGGTCGACTCCATACTTACTGCTATTGGATTAGTGGATGCGGTCTGGATGATGGTAGTAGCGGTGGTGATTTCATCGTTGGTAATGGTCGCCTTTGCGAGCCCCATTCACCGGTTCATACAACGATACCCTGGATTTAAACTAATGGCGTTGCTGTTTTTGATCATCATCGGAGGCTTCCTGATTTTGGAGAGCTTCCACCTGCCGGTTGTGAAAGCCTATTTGTATTTCTCCATGGCCTTTGGTCTTATTTACGAGGCGCTGCACATCCGGTATCGGAAATTCCACGAAACCGGTGCCTGATACCGAATTACTTGGCTAGTGCCAGCGGTAATCGGTTTTTTCCAAAGGATCAGCGGTTTTGAAGATATCAAAGCCCTTATTCTGAGTACTCAACCACCAATGATAATAGGCGTTGGCTGCGATTGATTGTGATGTGTCGTCTGCCACCAACGTAAGCTGGTTGGAATTTCTTAAAGCCAGAATCGGATTTTGCGATGGGAATCGCAACATCAAACGGTCGCTGTTAATGGCCACCGCCCGAATGGATTCAACCGTCCATAAAACAAATATCCCTACGGTACATTCTCGTTGGTAGTAAGAAGAATATGCAGTGCGCGGGAAGTTTGTGATCAATTGTTTGTCGTCTCGATACGCT
>JBIIVI010000010.1:0-25574 GCA_044339555.1 Cyclobacteriaceae bacterium
TTCGCTGCTCATGTTACTCTGGCTGTAAATTTCGCCTTTGCGGAGTTTAGCCGAAGTTTGGTTCAAAAACAAAATGGAGTCGATGGCCGGATCGGCAACGTTGAGTTGAATTGAGTCGATTACATATGGCTGGCCGGGTTCAACCAGGTAGGTAACTTGGACGCGTTTGGTTTTTCTGAACTCTTGTACCCGGGTGGTGATTTGATTTCGGAAGTAGCCTTTGTTGAATAGGTAGTTATGAAGATTATCGGAAGATGTTACCATTTTGGCGGAATCGAAAATAGTGGCTGGCTCGCCCCACTGCATGAAGTTGTTGCCGCTCTCGATCTTCTTGTTTTGCGCATCAATCTTTTTCTGCTTGCGGAATTGGTACGAGGAAACTTTACGTGGATCGTTACCGCTGGCGATCTTGCGATCGAATTTTTGCGCCAAACGCGCTTTCTTTTTTTCGAAGGCTCGTTTACTACTTTTGGAGGTGGAGTCCTGATAGCGCACCAATCCTTCATGATGCATCCAAACCAACGAATGAATGGGTAAACCCAGAAACTTCCGATTTGGTTTTTGTACTGGTAACTCCTCCATTCCTTCTTTCGGAAACTTCCTCGGCACTTGCACGGTTTGCCGGTACAGTAATTTTTGGTTTTCTTCGAGGTAGCGAGTACCCAGGCAACTGCCGGCCCAAAACGGCACGCACAGCCAGGCTATGCGCAGCCATTTTCTGTTACCGTTGCCCCTCATGATTTCCAAAGCCAGATTAAAGTACCTCAAATCCCTGCAAATAAAGAAATACCGACAAGCAGAACAATGCTTTTTGGTAGAGGGCCGCAAGAGTGTGGCTGAGTTACTGAACTCGTCTTTTGATGTAGTTTGGTTGGCTGCGCAAGAAGAGGTGTTGGACGAATGGACACGCGAACGAAAACGACTGCCGGACGAAGTAGTGACGGCTACTGACAAGCAACTCGCCCTAGCGGGCTCCTATCAAACCAATGATGGCGCCATTGCGGTGGCACGCATGCGCCCCGATGTAATACCTGTTGCTGCGGAGTTGATTACACTTGTATTGGATGACATTCGCGATCCGGGTAATCTGGGCACATTGATTCGTACAGCCGACTGGTACGGGATTTCCAGGGTTGTTGCCTCCCACACGACAGCCGATTTCTACAATCCAAAAACGATTCAGGCTTCTATGGGCTCGTTTACGCGGGTGCACGTCCACTACACCGAACTTGCTACATTTCTGGCCAGTCAAAACAAACCGGTGTACGGTACATTTTTGGATGGTGCGGACGTGCATGAGATATCTGTTGTTACGCCTTGTTTGGTTGTTATCGGTAACGAAGCAAATGGAATTTCAGAGGCGGTGGCCCGACGTGTATCTCATCGTGTTACCATTCCGCGATACGGGCGGGCCGAGTCGCTGAATGCGGCCATTGCTGCGGCGGTAGTGTTGGATAACTTGAAGCGCTTACAATAGCGACTGGCTTTTTTGGGCGGCCTCTTCCGAGAGGCGCAAGGCTGCTTCTTTGCCTAAATACCGATCGATGAAATAGTGGCCCAGGTAAATTACCGGAGTTAACAAAAGGGCTACTCCAAACTTGTACAGATAGTTGGTGATGCCAATGGCGATAATTTGCGACACGGAAAAGGTGCCGTAAAAGGCCACGAACAAAACCACAAAGCTGTCAACCAATTGCGACACCAGCGTAGAACCGGTGGCGCGTAGCCACAGCATGCGTGGGCCGGTTACTCTTCTCAATCGCTGAAAAACAAAAACATCCACCAATTGCGCGATCAAAAAAGCAAGTAACGATCCGAGAATAATCCGCTGCCCCTGGCCCAGAATTTTATTGAAGGCAAAGTTCATGTCGAAGTAGTTGCCGCTCGCGTCCCGGTTGTTGGCATCCAGCCACCATTGTGCGGGGGGAAGTTCTATAGTTAGAAAGATCACGAGAAATGCGTACGCAATGAGCCCCGCTGTTAGGAAACTGATGCGTTGTACGCCGGGCTTGCCAAAGTACTCGTTGATCAAGTCGGTAGAGATAAACACCACGGGCCAGATCACTGCGCCTGCGGTGAGGTTGAAATCCATCGTAAACCCAAGAATATTGAGATGGGCGGGGGCAAGCCCCAGTGTTTCTTCGCCCGAAAAAATCTTCACGCCAATCATTTCGGCCACAAGTGCATTGCAAATGAAAATGCCGGTCAGCAAAATGAAGAGTCGATTTTTCTTTTGTTCCAGCGTTAGCATCAGGCGTCCAGTTCAATAGTTAAACCCTCGGTAGCGAGAAGTGTTTCAGGAAAAATAGCCGTTGCCTCCGCCAACACGGGAGCTAGTTCTTTGTAGCGGGCTGAAAAGTGCCCGATCAATAATCTCTTTACACCGGCCTCGGAGGCTAATTGAGCGGCTTGTGCAGCGGTACTGTGCAGGGTTTCGATTGCTTTGTCGGACTCGTCTGTCAGAAACGTAGCTTCGTGGTACAGCAGGTCGATTCTTTTTAGAGGTTCGATTAAAGCAGGTGTATAGGCAGTATCCGAACAATACGCATATGCAATTGAAGCTTTGGGTGGTAACGTATAATCCTGATAGCGAGCCACCACTTCCCCCCGTTCGTTCAACACATTTTTTCCCTGCTGGAAGAGGGCCAGGTACTGCAGGCGCGTGGTGGGGGTAATCTTTTCTTTATCGATGCGGAAGGGCTTTTGCTTTTCGCGGATCAGAAATCCCACACAGGGCAACTTGTGCGTGAGAGGGAGTGTGGTGACCGTAACCGCATCGTCTTCCCAAATGCATTCCGAAGTTGTGGTGAGGCAATGAAAATGTAACCGGAAACGAAGAACAGACTGGGAGTAGCGCAGCTGCGCCAGAATTATTTCGTCCAATCCGGGAAACGAATAAATATGTAACTCCTTTTCGCGTCTGTTCAAATGCATGGAAAACAACAATCCCATCAAACCCAGGTAATGGTCGCCATGGAGATGAGAAATGAAGATGTGACTGATTTTATGAAAGCCAATGCCCATTTTCATGAGCTGCATTTGCGCACCCTCCCCACAATCAATCAGCAGATGGCGGTTTTGCACCTGAACGAGTTGGCAGGAGGGAAAGCGGCCGTAGGCGGGTAACGCTCCGCTGGAGCCGAGAATGGTTATAGAAAACGACAAACGGGAATGCGCAGGGTGTTTGGAATCACGCAGCTACCTGGCACCAACATCGACTGTTACTAGTCGTTGCTTTTCATGTCTTTCTCGATCTCATGCATAAACACGGCATCGATCGATTCTTCTACCGAGGGCAGAATATTCAGCACGCTATCCAACTGCGAAATCTTGATCAACTTCATCGTGTGATCCGACAGACAGGCCAGAATAAAAATGCCATTCTCCTCCTGAAAGATGCGATTGCCGACCAACAACGCGCTGAGGCCCGAAGAGTCGGTGTATTTCACTTCACTTAAATCGAGAATGACATTGCGAGTGCCTTCCGCATGAAGGGTTACCAATTCCGACTTTAGGTTGGGGGCTACACTCGAATCCATTTTTTCTTCGTGCAGCTTTATAAGCGTGTATTTTTCCTGTTTGTCGATTGTGTATTTCATGATGCTTGAATGGGTGTAAAAGTAGCCAAATTATAGTGATTTAACGATACTTTCCCGGATCCGTTCCAGGATGTAGTCATAGCGGATTGGCACCAGTTTTTCGCCCGTTACCTGTTCGTATAGTTCCTGGTAGCGACTGCTGATGCCCGCCACGATCGTATCGGTCATCTCGGGCACGCGCTGCCCCTCTTTGCCCTGAAATCCGTTTTCAATCAGCCACTGGCGAACAAACTCTTTCGATAGTTGCTTTTGCGGCTCGCCACGCTCCTGGCGTTGTGCGTAACCATCGGCGTAAAAGTAGCGGGATGAATCGGGCGTGTGCACTTCATCAATCAGGAAAACCTGCCCGCTGTGCAGGCCAAACTCATACTTCGTATCAACCAAAATCAATTGGCGGGCGGCCGCCATTTCTGTGCCTTTTTGGAACAGCGCCAGTGCATATTTTTCGAGTTGCGCATAATGTTCAGCCGATACAATTCCGCGCTTCAGAATTTCTTCTTTGCTGATGTCTTCGTCATGCCCCACGGAGGCTTTGGTGGTGGGCGTGATGATGGGCGCGGGTAGGGGATCGTTCTCGCGCAGACCTTCTGGCAGCGGAACTCCGCAAATCTGGCGTTTACCCGCCTTGTATTCGCGGGCTGCATGACCAGCCAGATACCCGCGTACCACCATCTCCACTTTAAAGGGTTCGCACCTGCGGCCAATGGTTACGTTGGGATCGGGTGTGGAGATCACCCAGTTTGGTACGATGGCCTGCGTGGCCTTGAGATTGAGCGCTGCAATTTGGTTCAATACACGGCCCTTATCGGGGATGGCACGAGGGAGGATGACATCAAAAGCCGAAATGCGGTCGGTGGCAACCATCGCCATCAAATCGCCAAAATAGTATACATCGCGCACCTTGCCGCGATAAAAGCCGGTCTGGCCGGCAAACTGGAAGTGGGTTTCTTTGATGGCGGAAGCAGCGGCCATAAGGTAGGTTGATTGCAACGCAAATAAACACATCGCACGGGGCCGCGCCAATGACCAACGAGGTATTTCTATCGGATTTTTTAGGGCTTCTTCTGCAAAATGCCCGCGCGGAAGAGTTCTGTCTTACTCAGGTTGCCTTGGGCATCGAACGTTTTCCATTCGTTGTGCTTTTTGTTGGCTACGTATTGGCCTTGCTCTTGGATTTTGCCGTTCGGGAAATAGGCGGTGTATACGCCGTGCTGGCGATTAGCCCGGTACTCAGCCTCCCATTTTAGATGGCCCTGCTCATCATACGAACGTACCGGACCGGTGATCAGGTTAAACTGATACGTTTCTTCCAGCGATTTTTGGCCCGAAGGATAATAGGTGATCCGAACGCCATGCAGTTTTGCTTTTTCGTATTCTTCACGAATCTGTACCTGGCGTGTTCCCGGAAAATAAAACAACCACGTGCCTTCTGCCCGCTGGTTGCGTAGGCTTTTTTCGTGCACAGGCAGCCCCAGACTGTCGAATGTTTCTTCCCGGGTGTCGATGCCGTTCAGGGCCACGGTTTCTTTTTTGCTAACAGTTCCGTGTTTATCGTAATCGTAATTAGAGCCGATTCGTTTGCCCTCTTTGTATTCGTAACGATGACGGATTTCGCCCGTGGGGTAATAGGCCAGGTTGGTGCCGTGCAACTTGCCGCCCATGAAATAGCCATCCAAAAGCAAGTGCCCGGCTGAATCGTAGGTTTTGAAGTTGCCGGTTTTTTCGCCTGCCTTCATCACAGTGGCTGTCTCTAACTGACCGTTGGAGAAGTAGGTCTTAAAGAAATCCACATTCACACCATCCGCATAATTCGCTTCGGTTTCGATGCGCCCGGAGGGATAAAACGTGCGGGTAATACCGTTCGGTTTTTGCTGCTGGTAGTGAATTTCTTTTCGCACCTTTCCATTCGGGTAATACTCGCGCACCACACCATCCGGCTTGCCGTTCACAAAATGCCCTTCCGTTTTTACTGATCCGGATTCGTAAAACGATTTGACGGAGTCAATCAGCAAGTTGTTTTGGTAGTAGGCGCGTTGTAGGAATTTCCCATTGGAGTCGTACACCTCCACCGCGCCATGCCGTTGTCCGTTTACGTAGGTAATTTTTCGTGCAAGTGTGCCGTTTTCATGGTACTCCAGGAAGCGTCCGTTTTTGTAGCCATCGGCATAGTTCCCTTCCATCTCCAACTGGCCATTGGGGTAGTACCGTTTCAAAAGGCCAATGGGCTCGTCTTTATCGATGGACACAAAGTAGTGTTCCTTCAATGCCCGGCCACCCCCCTCATGGTAGGTTTTTACCTCTTTGGTTTGACTAAAGCCGAACGTACAGACTGCCCAAAATATCAACGTCAATCGCATAGCAGAAACAAAATCAAAAAACGACCGTGCCGGAGTAATTGTTGTGCTAGACCCTTTCGATGACGATGGCCGATGCGCCACCGCCTCCGTTGCAGATGCCCGCTGCCCCAAGCGTTGCATTTTTTTCTTTTAACACAGACGCCAAGGCCAAAACAATGCGCGCACCCGATGCACCCAGTGGGTGGCCTAGTGCAACCGCTCCGCCATTTACATTAACAAGCGCAGGATCGAGCCCTAGTTTCATATTGTTGGCAATCGCCACGGCCGAGAAAGCTTCATTGATCTCGAAATAGGCCACGTCTTTTTTCTCAACGCCCGCTGCCTTCATGGCCTTGGGTAACGCCAAAGCAGGTGTGGTGGTGAACCACATGGGATCTTGAGCGGCATCGGCATAGCCGCGGATGCGCGCCAGCGGCTGGAGGCCCAACGCCTGCGCTTTTTCCTTGCTCATCAGAATCACCGCGGCAGCCCCATCGTTAATGGTAGACGCGTTGGCGGCGGTTACGGTGCCGTCTTTTGTGAACACCGGTTTCAGGCCGGGAATCTTATCGAAGTTAACGTTCTTGTATTCTTCATCCTCCGCAAAAACAGTCACCTCGCCTTTTCTGCCGGTGATCTCTACCGGCACCACTTCGTCTTTGAATTTACCGGCCTTCCAAGACTCCGCAGAGCGTTTGTACGATTCAATCGCATACGCATCTTGCTGCTGGCGGGTAATGCCCATTTCTTTCGCAGTGTTGTCGGCACAAACCCCCATTGCACAATGGTTGTACACATCGGTGAGGCCATCGTACGTCAAGCCATCCAGGAGTTCGCCATTTCCATATTTGTAACCGTAACGCGCTTTGGCCAGATAGTAGGGAATGTTGCTCATGCTTTCTGCCCCTACCGCCAGCACCACATCGTTTTGTCCTAATTCGATGCTCTGCGCACCCAACATGATGGCTTTCATACCCGAGGCGCAGACTTTGTTTACCAGGGTGCACGGAATTTCGTAGCCTAGACCAGCTCCCACGGCCACCTGAGTTGCTGGTGCCTGGCCCAGCCCGGCAGAGATCACGTTTCCAAAAAACACTTCCTGGATTTCTTTTGGGTTCAACCCGATTTTCTGGTAAGCGCCACGGGCGGCCACGGCACCAAGTTGCACAGCTGATTGGGAAGCCAAGCTTCCGCCAAAACTCCCGATGGGGGTGCGTACCCCGGAAACGATCCAAACCTCGCGACTCATAAATTAGGGATTGATGTGAAGCGGTAAATTTACGACAAGCCTATCGATTTTGAAGGGCGCTTATCTTTTGCTCAACGGACTCAATTTCATCGACTACCTGTAGCTCGGGTGGGAGCTTTCGAAGTTGTCGTAAAACGTCAATTAGAAATTCTGCGTGATGCGCGCTGGTCGGTTCAAACGGCAGGTGTTGCAGCGATTTTTGGATGCGCTGCCATAGCGCCAGGTGGGCCCTGGTTGTTTCTGAAAAAAACTGAGTGCTGAATTTCTCCCATAGATAATTTTCGGCCAGTGTGTTGGGATGAATGAAATCGTCTTGATAGAACCGGTAGTCGCGCAAATCGTCCAGCATGATTTCAAAAGCTGGAAAATAAGCTACGTCCGGAAACCTGCGTTGGATTTCGTGCACTGCCAATCGTAAAACAGACTTACTCACAGAGTTGCCTTCAAGTGTGTCTTTAAGATGACGCACCGGACTCACCGTAAGTAGAATAGAAAGTTGGGGCCGGATTTCCTTTAACGCGGCATGGAGTTGCTGAAACGATTCCACAATTTCTTCCACCGCCAACAAGCGCTTGCGAAACTGTTGACTGGCAATTTTCTGGCAGTTGTTAACCGGTAGTACGGTGGGCAGGTATTCATACACCCACGCAGTTCCATAGGTGATGGTAAGCCAGCGTGCCGACTGCAAATAACGAGCAACCGTTTGTCCGGAATCCTGAATTTGGCCGAGAAGATGCGCGACACTCGCGTTACGGAAGTCCGAATGGTAGTCAAGGTGCACAAACCGGCCCTCACGCATTACGGCATGCTCGGCACGAACGCTTTGGCGATTCAGGGCCGCTAACAATTGATGGTGAATGGCGAGGGGTTGGTAGCTCACACCAAACGGATTGGTAAGAACCGAGAACTTGTTTTCAGCTAGCCAGTTGCCAAACCGATCGGCAAAACAACTGCCCGTGGTGAGCACGGGAGTACCGTAGTCCAGCGTGGGTAGGGCAGCAGTGGGTTTCCACTCCGTTCGGAACGCGTTCATCACCGGCAAATATCGCAAAATGTAAGCGGGTGAGAGCTTAGCTTATCCAAGCTTAAGGTATCACAAATTCAACACGTAAGTTATTCATCGCTTTTTTGTACGACAACCACCCGATGGCGTATTTTCGGGCACGAATGGGTTCGTTTCAGTATCCTTTAAGAAAATCTACCCCGCGGCTGATCATCGGCCTGATGTCGGGCACTTCGTTAGACGGACTTGATATTGCATTGTGCCGATTTCAGGGCAACGGATTAAAAACGAAGTGCGCATTGGAGGCCTTTGTTACGGAACCATATCCCGCGGACGTAAAAGCCAAAATCCTCGCCGTATTTGCCAAACCGCAGGTAGATTTCCATCAGTTGGTGATGTTGAATGCCTTTATTGGTGACCTCCACGGCCAGTACATTAACCAAACGCTTAAGAAATGGAAGTTGAAACCTCCCGAAGTTGCGGCCATCGCCTCGCATGGGCAAACGGTATTTCATGCACCCCGCGCTGTTTTTCCTACGGCTGAGCGTGATGCCACTTTTCAAATCGGAGACGGTGATCATTTGGCCGTGAAAACAGGTATTCCTGTGGTAAGTGATTTTCGGCAGAAGCATGTTGCGGCCGGTGGCGAAGGAGCGCCTTTGGCCGTGTATGGCGATTATCTGCTGTTCTCCAAAAAAGGAGAAGACCGCGTGCTGCTAAACATCGGTGGCATCGCTAACTTTACCTGGCTGCCCGCTTCCGGAGAAGCTGCTAAGGTCTTTGTTACCGATACGGGCCCGGGTAACACGCTGATTGATCAAGCCATGCGAAAGTTTTTGCAACAGGATTTCGATCGTGATGGCGCAGTGGCGAAAGCGGGCGTGGTTCATGCCTCCTTGCTGACCGCCCTCCTGGCCGATACATTCTTTAGCAGACCGTTTCCAAAAACCACGGGGCCGGAATTGTTTAATCTCGATTGGGTACGAGCCGCCCAGGTTCGGAGCCAAAGTACCGATATCAGTGTTCCGGATTTAGTGGCCACACTTACGCAACTTACTGCTGCTACAATCAGCGCGGCTCTGGCGCGCACCATCCGGAAGCGAAAGCCAATCTTATACCTGAGTGGCGGAGGCGCGCACAACCCGCAGATTGTGGCTGGCCTTCGGGTAGCCCACCCGGACCTTTCCTTCCAGCCGATGATCAAACTGGGAATTCCTGGCGATGCCAAGGAAGCGGTTTTGTTTGCGGTTCTTGCCAACGAACGCCTCACTGGCAGCCATGTCGATTTTGGAAAACGTTCCAAAGTGCCGTCCATAAATTTGGGGAAGATTTCTTTACCCGATTAATTTTGATAACCCGGCTAACATCTTTAAAATCGTATAATTAATAATCGTTCTATGAACAACGAATCCCGAGAAAAAATACCCACCCAGGTTTTTGAAACGTCCGAGAAAGCCTCGGCCTTTGTGGCACGGGAGATTGCCGATCTAATCAAATCCAAACAGAAGGAAGGAAAACCGTGTGTGTTGGGATTGGCTACCGGATCTACCCCCACGCGCGTGTACGCAGAACTTATTCGCCTGCATAAAGAGGAGCGCCTGTCTTTTAAAAATGTGCACACGTTCAACTTGGATGAGTACTATCCCATCCAACCCCAGGCGTTGCAGAGTTACGTGCGGTTCATGAACGAATTATTGTTCGACCATATTGACATTCCCAAAACCCAAATCAACATTCCGGACGGTACGTTGCCCAAGGAAAAAGTGGCCGAGTTTTGCCGCGAATACGAAACCCGGATTGATAAACTGGGTGGTATTGATTTGCAGGTACTCGGCATCGGTCGCACAGGGCACATCGGGTTTAACGAGCCCGGCTCTTCGGAGAAGTCGCTCACTCGTATGATTACACTCGATCATGTAACCCGACTAGATGCGGCCAGTGATTTTTTTGGTGAGGAGAATGTGCCTACCAAAGCAATTACGATGGGGGTAGGCACGATCATGAAAGCCCGGCGGATCATCATGATGGCTTGGGGCGAGGGCAAGGCTCCGGTGGTGAACAAAGCGGTAGAAGGGCCTATTACCGATCAGATTCCGTCTACCTTCCTGCAACATCACCCCAACACCCAAGTGGTATTGGATCTGGCGGCTGCCAATCACCTCACTCGCGTCAAGATGCCGTGGTTGCTCAATAGCGTGACGTGGGACGACAAGATGGTACGCAAGGCAGTAGTATGGCTTTGCCAGACGGTTAACAAACCGATCCTCAAGCTCACCAACAACGATTACATGGAACACGGCATGGGCGATGTGATTACAGAATTTGGATCGGCTTACAACGTCAATATCAAAGTTTTCAATCAACTGCAACACACCATTACCGGCTGGCCAGGGGGCAAACCCAATGCCGATGATACGAATCGGCCGGAACGTGCCAAGCCATTTCCGAAGCGGGCAATCATCTTCAGCCCGCACCCCGATGACGATGTAATTTCGATGGGTGGTACATTTATTCGATTGGTGGATCAGGGCCACGAAGTGCATGTGGCTTATCAAACCTCAGGCAACATTGCGGTTTTTGATGATGATGCTGTGCGCTTCGCGGATTTCGTACGGGATTACAACGAGGCGTTTGGACTGAGTGCAGATCAGGGTAAGGAGTTTTATGAAAAAGTTTCGAACGACATCAAAAGCAAGAAGCCGGGCGACCCTGATACACCTGAGGTTTTGTTGATTAAAGGCATGATCCGCAGAGGCGAAGCCAAAGCCGGTTGTCGCTACACGGGTATTCCGGATACGCAAGCGCATTTTTTAGATATGCCATTCTACGAAACTGGCAAGGTGAAAAAGAAACCTCTGGGCGAGGACGACATCAAACTGGTAGCCGACTTGATTCAAAAAATCAAACCGCACCAGATTTATGCTGCTGGTGACTTGTCCGACCCGCACGGTACACACCGGGTTTGTCTGGCGGCTATTTTCGAAGCAGTGAACCGTTTAAAGAATGAACCGTGGATGAAAGATTGCTATGTCTGGCTGTATCGTGGCGCCTGGCAGGAGTGGGATATCGATCAAATCGAAATGGCAGTGCCACTCAGTCCGGATGAATTATTCCGGAAGCGTAAAGCCATCTTTAAACACCAATCGCAGAAGGACAGTGCGATGTTCCCCGGCAGCGACCCGCGCGAGTTTTGGGTGCGGGCCGAAGACCGGAACCACGCTACCGCGGTGCTCTACAATAAACTGGGATTGGCCGAGTACGAGGCGATTGAAGCGTTTGTACGCTACCACTACTAAGTAATCAGGCGTGGTACAACTTGTCAATTGGAACGTCAACGGCATTCGGGCCATTCTTAAAAAAGACTTCGAGAAAAATATTCGGGAAATGAACCCGGATGTTTTCTGTTTACAGGAAACAAAAGCTTCGGAAGACGATGTGCAGTCGGTGGCCACCGTGTTTCCCGAATACCATTGTTTTGCAAACTCTTCAAAAGCCCGGAAAGGATATTCGGGCACGGCCATCTTTAGTCGGCAGGAACCCGTGATGGTTACGTACGACTTGGGCAAAGAGATGTTTGATCAGGAGGGGCGGGTGATCACGGCAGAATACACTACTTTTTTTCTGGTAACTGTTTACACCCCGAATGCCGGCGAGAATTTGGTGCGCCTGGATTTTCGGGAGCAGTGGGATTACGAATTCAAAAACTATTTGCTCTGGTTGAAAAAGCGCAAACCGGTGATTGTGTGCGGTGACCTGAACGTAGCTCATCGCGAGATCGATATCGCGCGGGCGAAAGAAAACTACAACGTGTCCGCGGGCTACACACAGCGTGAAATTGATGGATTGCAGCGGCTGCTGGACGCGGGATTTGTTGACACGTTCCGGGCGCTTCATCCCACGAAAGTGGCATACACTTACTGGAATTATGTTACCAACGGCCGCGCCAAAAATGTAGGCTGGCGGATTGATTACTTTTTGGTGAGTGAGAAACTGTCATCTTTTGTGCGGGAAGCCCACGTGTTCGACCACTACCACGGATCGGATCATTGCCCGGTGGGGTTGACGATTGAAATGCCAGTGTAAAGGCTGAACCATGACCATTGATCTTCCTTCCTTTCGAAAACGATCGGCTGATCTGGCCCCGGATAACAAGAAATTTTTGCAGCGACTCAAGAGAAAGAATCCGCGGGAAGTAGACGATGCGTTTCATGCCCAGCACGAAGCCGTATTTGCGGAGACCGACTGCCTGCAGTGTGCGAACTGCTGCAAAACCACCAGTCCGATTTTTTACCAAACCGATGTGGAACGCGCAGCGAAAGCCCTGCGCATGAAGCCGGGCGATTTTGTTGGCAAATTCCTGCGCGTGGATGAGGACAAAGACATGGTGTTAAAGTCTTCGCCTTGCCCGTTTCTGGACAGCGAAAGCTACTGCATGATTTACGAGGATCGTCCCAAAGCCTGTCGGGAATATCCACATACCAATCGAAAGAAGATGGTGCAGATTATGGATCTCACGTTCAAGAACACGTTGGTCTGCCCCGCTGTGTTCACGATGGTGGAGCGACTCAAAAAAATAGAGGCGGCTCGCTAACTTACTTTCTATACACGTAGGGCACCTCGAAAGCCGCGGGCCGCATAGTAGGATTCCGCACCATTGTGGTAGAAGAACACCTGACCATAACGGAAATCGCCAAAGAGTGCACCGCCCAATTTTCGAATGGACTCCGGGGTTTTCACCCAACTGGACGTTTTGGTATCTACGCGTCCAAGTTGTTGCAGCTGGCGGTACTCAGCCTCCGTGAGTACTTCTATTCCCATACTAGCAGCCAAGCCGATGGCACTTCCTTTCGGTTTGTTTTCTTTTCGCGCAGCGAGTGAGGTTGGATCGTAGCAGAGGCTTCTGCGTCCTACAGGACTCTCCGGTGCGCAATCAAAAAAAGCGTATTGATCAGCTGTTTTGTCGTATGCCACCACATCCGGCTCGCCCCCCGTTTTTTCCATTTCCAGCAACGACCACAACTTGTCCGGATGTTGCAGCAGCCGACTTTGTACTTTAGCCCAAGCGATCTCTGCGTGCCGGTGCAGGTTTGCTTCGAAACGGTTTTTTAAAGTGGCCAGCAGGGCGTCACGTTGTTGGGTAGGCAGTGATTTTTTGGAGGAAGTAGTTTTGGTCATTTTCCCGCACTTAAGTAGTTGTGTTATGTCAGCGTGACCGAAAAGCTCAAGTCAATTTTTTTGAAACGTATCGTTGAATCAGTTGCTGGCAGACGCCATCCAGCGGGATATGAGGATCCAGTTGCTCCAGCGATGTTTGGTCATATCCAAGTCTGACGAAGTGACGCAAGCCGGTGTTTATGATCAGCTCCCTTGTTTTGGATTGCATTTGTAAACTTTGAGATTTAACAGGCTGCTCTGTCGGGACTTACAGCTTTCAATGTGGTTTTCATGGGAAAAGTATTGCTACTCCAGTTTCTAAAATTACTATTTTTTACGGCATTGGTTGTTTGATTGCTGCACTCGCGTGAGCGGTTGAAGTGGAAAGCCCGCCAAGGGCTGGCTTTTGCGCGGGGTGCGGACTTGGAACGGAAAACGCGACCACGCGTTTCGCGTGGGCACGCCCGGGCATTCAATAAAAAAGCCCTCCGCTGGGCGAAGGGCTTCTATTCTTTTTTGAGTGCCAGTTACACGACCTGCGCTTGCAATTTGGTTGCAAGCACCGACTTGGGTACGGCACCAACCTGCTTATCCACCACCTGGCCATTCTTGAAGACAAGTAGTGTTGGGATGGAACGCACGCCAAACTTCGCGGTGGTTTCCGGGTTTTCGTCCACATTTAATTTGGCGATAATGGCTTTGCCTTCATAATCCGTTGCCAGTTCTTCTACCACAGGACCGATCATTCGGCAGGGGCCACACCACTCGGCCCAAAAGTCAACGAGTACAGGTTTATCGCTATTGATGGTTTGTTCGAAGGTTGAGTCTGTGAGTACCAGTGTTTTGCCCATTTTTTTTAAGTTAGTTTAGTTCGGTTAGTCGTTTTCTACAGCTTCCAACACAAAGTTAGGAGAAAATGTTCCAACTTCCAGTTCGCGGCTTTCCACCTTGGGGGCCACTTCGGTCAGCCACCGCACATCGCCCTTTTCAGTAAGAATACCTACCTCAACAAACTGCTTTAGCTTTTGCACGAGTTCATTCGTGGGCTTTACGCGCAGTTGGCGCGCGAGTAACTCTACATGTAGGGCCGCTGCTTCATCTTTCAGATACACACGCACCGGACATGGACCGGAGCTTTTCTTCAGCAAGGGTTCTAATTCGTTGAGACTTGCGGCTTGGAGATCTTCGGGTGACAGACGCAAAGCGAGTCCTTGAACACGCTTACCCGCCAACTCACTGAGTAATTCCATGTTTCGGATTTTAAATTCCAGGGCCATGTCGCCCCAACTTTTCTTAACTACAAATCCTTCGATGAAAACGAACAGACCGGGTGTGAGGAACGATTTGTATCTGATGTAGTCTTCGCTCCACAACGTAAATTCGGTTTTCCCTGAGTAGTCTTCTACCGACATCTTGCCAAAGGGCTTACCGGTTTTTGTGAATCGATGTTCTACAGCCCCCACAATGCCGCCCACTTTGAATTCCTTGCCCTCCAGCCCATCGAGATTGGTAAGAGCCGTAATGGCAGCGTTGCTGAACGAGTCAATCTCCAGCCGGAAGTTATCCAAGGGGTGGCCGGAGATGTATACACCTACCACTTCGCGCTCGAAATGCAACTTTTCAAGTTCGCTGAACGGTTCGATAGCATCGATGCGTGGTCGTGGAATTTCGGTGCCACTCGAACTACCGAACAAGCTCGTTTGGGCGCTATCCGCCTCTTGTTGCTGACGAGCGGCATAGCGCGTAACTTTTTCGATCAGTGTGATGTCGCCCTCTTTAGCAAAGATGTACTGCCTGCGATGGAAGTCGGTGAAGCAATCGAACGCCCCGGAGAGGGCCAGGCACTCGTAGGTTTTTTTATTCACGGACCGATGGTGCAGCCGTTTCGCGAAATCGAATAAATCTTTAAAAGGCCCATGAGCTTCGCGCTCGTGGATAAGCGCTTCTACGGCCGCATCGCCCGTGCCCTTGATGGCGCCGAGCCCAAAACGGATTTTGCCTTGTTGATTGACTTCGAAGTTTACGCCCGATTCATTGATGTGAGGCCCTAGTACTTCCAGACCCATCTTGCGACAATCTTCGATGAAGTAGGTAACATTCTCAAGATTGGATTGCGAGTGCGTTAAAACAGCTGCCATGTACTCGGCTGGGTAGTTAGCTTTTAGATACGCCGTGTGGTACGCCACCAGCGAGTAGCAGGTGCTGTGCGATTTGTTGAAAGCATATTGCGCAAAGGCCTCCCAGTCTTTCCAGATCTTGTCGGCAATCTTCTCTTCGTGGCCGCGTTGTTTACATCCTAAGATGAATTTGTCCTTCATCTTATCGAGGACTTCTTTTTGCTTTTTGCCCATGGCCTTACGCAGCACATCAGCATCGCCTTTGCTAAAGCCGGCCAGCTTTTGCGAAAGGAGCATGACCTGCTCTTGATAGACCGTAATGCCGTAGGTGTCCTTCAGGTACTCTTCCATTTCCGGGAGGTCGTACTGGATGGCTTCGCGTCCGTGTTTACGCGAGATGAAGTTGGGGATGTATTCCATCGGCCCAGGGCGGTAGAGGGCATTCATGGCAATGAGGTCTTCAAACTTATCGGGCTTGAGTTGGCGCAAGTAGGTTTGCATGCCCTCGCTTTCGAACTGAAACGTGCCGGTAGTGTCGCCTCGTTGGTAGAGCTGGAAGGTTTTGGTATCGGTTAGCGGCACCTTATCCATATCGATCTCAACACCGTGTCTTTTTTTAATGTTGGCAAGCGCGGTTTTTATGATGGTGAGTGTAGTGAGGCCCAGGAAGTCCATCTTAAGCAGGCCGGCACTTTCCACCACGCTGTTATCGAATTGAGTAACGAGCATGGTCGAATCGCGTGCGGTGGCAACGGGCACAAATTTGGTCAGTTCGTCTGGCGTGATGATCACGCCGCAGGCATGCGTGCCGGTGTTGCGTAACGAGCCTTCCAGAATCACGGCTTGTTTCAGCACCTGGGCTTTTAGGTCGTTGCCCTTGCGCAGGTCGTTTAGCTCCTTCACTTCTTCAAAGGCTTTGGCCAATGTGGTGCCCGGCCGTTCGGGAACCAGTTTGGCAAGTGCGTTGGCTTCCGTTAGCGGTAACTCCATCACACGTGCACAATCGCGGATGGACGACTTGGCAGCCATGGTGCCGTACGTGATGATTTGAGCCACCTGTTTCGAACCGTATTTTTCGATTACGTAGTTCAGTACTTTGTCACGTCCCCAATCGTCAAAGTCAATATCAATATCCGGCATGGATACGCGATCCGGATTCAGGAAACGTTCGAACAGTAAGTCGTAGGCAATCGGATCCACGTTGGTGATGCCGATGCTGTAGGCCACCGCTGAGCCGGCAGCTGAGCCACGGCCCGGGCCAACGGATACGCCCATCTCGCGCGCTTTCGAAGTGAAATCCTGAACGATCAAAAAGTAGCCGGGATAACCTGCTTTGCGGATGGTTTCGAGTTCGAAATCGAGTCGCTCGCGAATGGCAGGGGTGAGTTCTTCATATTTTTTTGCAGCACCCTGGTAGGTGAGGTGGCGGAGGTAGTCGTCTTCGCTGGCGAACTCAGTGGGGATTTCAAACTTGGGCAACAGCACGCTGCGCTTTAGTTCGTATTTTTCAATCTTGCCAACAAGTTCGCTTACGTTCATGATTGCGTCTGGCAGATCGCGAAACAACTGGTTTACCTCCTCTTGCGACTTAAAATAGTACTCACTATTGGGCAACCCATAGCGATAGCCGCGGCCATTGCCAATCGGGGTTGACTTAAACTCGCCTTCTTTGATACAAAGCAAAACATCGTGGGCGCTGGCTTCTTCTTTGGTGAGATAAAAGCATTCGTTGGCGGCCACGTACTTCACCTGGTACTTTTCGCAAAAGCGGAGTAAGGTTTTATTTACATGATCTTCTTCCGGAAGGCCGTGTCGGTTTAGCTCGGCGTAAAAATCTTCGCCAAACGTTTGGTGCCACCACCGAAACGCCTCTTCGGCCTGGCGCTCGCCCACGTGCAAAATCAGGTGCGGTACTTCGCCAGACAAATTGCCCGTAGTAGCTATGAGGCCTTCTTTGTAAGTAGTGATTAACTCTTTATCAACGCGGGGATAAATGCCGTACAATCCCTCGGTGAAGCCAATGGATACCAGTTTCGCGAGGTTATGATAACCGGCTTTGTTTTTTGCCAGCAGTACTTGTTGGTAGCGCTTGTCGGGGTTATCCTTTGTAAACTTCAGCTTTTTGCGTTCTTCGGCTACGTACACTTCGCACCCTACAATGGGCAGCAGGTTATTTTTTAATGCTTCACTCACAAATTGAAATACCCCGTACATGTTCCCGAAGTCAGTCATCGCCACTGCCTGCATGTTTTGCGCTTTGGCTTGGGCAATAATCTCGGTTACATCGGGCGTGGCCTGCAAAACCGAGTATTGCGAATGCACATGGAGGTGACAAAACGGTGCGCTTTTGAGTAGCTCCGATTGGTTGCCGGTTGCGTGGTTGATTGTTTTTTGTTCGGTACGCTTGGAGGCGTTTCCGGCACCCAGGTCGGGTTCTTCGTAAACAATACTTGCCAGATCAATACCGGGAGCAGGGGCCACCACACGTGCGTGCACGAGGCCAAAAAAACTGCGCGCGGTAGCCGCCACATCGTACGCCGCATCATGCGCATCGCCAAATCCCTTTCCAAATAGTTTTTGATGCAGTTCGTGTAAGCGTGGCATCTTGAGCTTGCCGCCTGGGCCGCCGGGCAACTGACAAAACTCAACGGAAACCTGAGCCGTATCGATTTTTGGTTTACTCAGAATCAGTTGTGGGTCTTGTCCGAGCCGCACCAACTCCGCACCCAAAATCGGAAGATCGAATTCGATGTTGTGTCCGACAAGAAACCCGGCCTTCGCTACATCTTGTAAAAAAAGGTCGATAACGGCTGCGAGGTCTTGCCCTTCGTCTACGGCTCGCTGTGTGGAGATGCCGTGAACTTGCTCGGCTTTGTAAGGGATGTCAAAACCAACAGGTTTCACGAGGGTGTTGTACTGCGATAACAATTTGCCTTTACTATCGTGGAGTTGCCATGCGAGTTGAACAGCTCGCGGCCAGTTTTCCAAATCTGTAACAGGGGCGGTCTTATTGTGCGGAATACCGGTGGTTTCCGTGTCAAAAATCAAAAACATGAACTCGAAAGTGGTTGCCGGGTAAATGTAGTTGGTTTTGGATTGAGGAATTATTCCCATTAATGGAATTAAGTCCCAGATTGCATACTTTGGGCAGAGATAAATTCAATTAAATATCAGAATATCAATATTTTAATAACATAGATTTCCTTTTGGACATGTATCCCTAAGCCCTTCAATAAAAATAAAAGCAGGGTTTATTATGAACAACAAATCTTGGTTAGGCCGGGTGTTGCATGCGATTAAACGTGAGTGGTTTTTGATCACCATTTTGGTGGTGATCACCGGTATTATCCTGCTGTGCGAGTGGTTTTCTTAACGGGTCTTTTTGGGCAGGCGTACGGAGCGTTTAACGAGTATTGTTCACCCTTTAATATCGCGGCATTCGTTGTTTGGTAATTGGTTGGGGCCTATTTTTGACCACCTCAATTTTGAAATTATCATCCAACTATGAAGTGGCTTCTTGAATTGTTTTCGTCCACCCTCGGTCGCAAGATGTTGGTGGCGCTTACCGGCATTTTTTTGATATTGTTCCTGGCGGTGCATTTGGTGGGTAACCTACAACTACTGAAAGCAGATGGCGGCCGGGCATTCAACGTGTATGCCGAGTTCATGAGCACCAACCCGTTGATTCAGGCCGTGTCAAAACTCAACTTCTTTTTCATTCTGCTCCACATTGTTGTCTCGATTATGTTGACGATCAAAAATCGTCAAGCGCGTGGAGCAGAGCGGTATGCTGTTACCTCGGGCAAGTCTTCGATTTGGGCATCGCGCAACATGGCCGTACTCGGCACACTGGTCTTGATTTTTATCGTGATTCACATCAAAGACTTCTATGCACAAATGCATTGGGGCAGTGTACCTACAGTAACCTACGATGGCAAGGAAGTTCGCGATCTGTATACATTGGTTGACTTCTGGTTTGCCAAAGCATGGTACGTGGTGGTCTATACGTTCTGTATGGGTGCCTTGGCTTTTCACCTGTGGCATGGCTTTGCCAGCGCTTTTCAGACCCTTGGCCTAAACCACATGAAGTATAATCCTGTTATTAACGCGTTAGGAAAAGCATTTGCGGTGGTGGTGCCGGCCTTGTTTGCGCTTATTCCGATCATGATGTTTTTTGTTTAACGAAGTAGTTCAATTTCAACGGAAATCTTAATCAACGAAAGAATGAAGCTGGATTCGAAAGTTCCGGAAGGACCCTTGGCTGAGAAATGGACCAAGCACAAGTTTAATTTGAAATTGGTAAACCCGGCCAATAAGCGGAAGTACGAGGTCATTGTGGTGGGCACGGGGTTGGCCGGAGCGTCTGCTGCCGCTTCGTTGGCAGAGTTGGGCTACAACGTAAAGGCGTTCTGCTTTCAGGACAGCCCGCGCAGAGCGCACAGCATCGCGGCCCAAGGTGGTATTAACGCAGCCAAAAACTATCAAAACGATGGCGATAGCATTTATCGCTTGTTTTACGATACCATTAAAGGAGGCGACTATCGCGCTCGCGAAGCCAATGTGTACCGCTTGGCGGAAGTAAGCGTGAACATTATCGACCAGTGTGTTGCACAGGGCGTTCCTTTCGCTCGTGAATATGGAGGCTTGTTATCAAACCGTTCATTCGGGGGTGCCCAGGTTTCCCGCACTTTTTATGCCCGCGGACAAACGGGGCAGCAGTTGTTGCTGGGCGCCTACAGCGCGCTGAACAGGCAGATTGCTGGCGGCAAAGTAAAAATGTACAACCGATCCGAAATGTTGGATGTGGTTGTGCACGATGGCAAAGCTCGGGGCATTGTTGTGCGTGATTTAATCACTGGAAAAGTAGAAGCACATAGTGCTCACGCAGTATTGCTGTGTACGGGTGGATATGGCAATGTGTTTTTCCTGTCTACCAACGCAAAAGGCTGCAACGTAACGGCCGCCTGGCGGGCTCACAAAAAAGGTGCGCTGTTTGGTAATCCTTGCTTCACACAAATTCACCCTACTTGTATTCCGGTTTCGGGCGACCATCAATCGAAGCTGACGCTGATGTCGGAGTCGCTGCGCAATGACGGCCGCATTTGGGTGCCAAAGAAACCCATGCCGGGTTTACGTGCGAAAGACGCAGTGAACCTGCCTGAGTCTGATCGCGATTATTTCCTGGAGCGCAAATATCCTTCGTTCGGGAATTTGGTACCGCGAGACGTAGGTTCGCGCAACGCCAAGTACATGTGCGATGAAGGCCGTGGTGTAGGCCCTACCGGATTGGCCGTGTTTATGGACTTCTCCGATGCCATCAAGCGCGATGGAAGGAAAACTATCGAAGCGAAGTATGGAAACCTGTTTGATATGTATCAGCAGATCACAGGCGATAATCCGTACGAGGTGCCCATGATGATTTTCCCGGCTGTGCATTACACCATGGGTGGCTTGTGGGTGGACTACAACCTGATGACGAACGTTCCAGGCTTGTACGCATTGGGCGAAGCCAACTTCTCCGATCATGGCGCCAACCGTCTTGGGGCCAGCGCGCTCATGCAAGGCTTGGCAGATGGGTATTTTGTGATTCCCTACACCATTGGTGATTACCTGGCCAACATTGGTTGGGCCGACAAGGTGGGCACGGATCACCCGGCTTTCCGCGAAGCCGTAGACAGTGTGAACCAACGGTTGACACATCTACTAAATATCAAAGGCAAAAAAACGGTTGATGAGTTCCATCGGGAATTGGGCCTTACTATGTGGGAGTATTGTGGCATGTCGCGCAGCGAGAAAGGCCTTGTGTTCGCGAAGAATAAAATCCAAGAATTGAAGCAGGAATTTTGGAGCAACGTAATCGTGAGCGGTCAGGCGAATGATATCAACATGGAATTGGAGAAAGCCGGTCGTGTTGCCGACTTCATTGAATTGGGCGAATTGATGGTAGACGATGCCCTCAGCCGCTCTGAATCCTGCGGTGGCCATTTCCGGGAGGAATCGCAAACACCCGATGGTGAAGCCATGCGCAAGGACGACGAGTTTGCGTATGTGTCTGCCTGGGAATACAAAGGCGAAAACCAACCCGAACAGTTGCACAAAGAGGAATTGCGCTTCGAGAATGTGAAGCTTACCCAACGCAGCTACAAATAAAATCCGGAACTGATCGCAGCACCTGAATACCAAGAAAATATGAAGATTACACTAAAAGTTTGGCGCCAGAAAGATCAACATACAAAAGGAGGCTTTAAATCGTATCAACTCGATCACGTATCTCCGGACATGTCTTTTCTGGAGATGTTCGATGTGCTGAATATCGATCTGGTTAAGAAAGGCGAGGAGCCGATCCACTTTGATCATGATTGCCGTGAAGGTATTTGCGGTATGTGCAGTATGTATATCAATGGCCATCCGCATGGACCGCTGCAAACCACCACTTGTCAGTTACACATGCGCACCTTTAATGATGGTGACACGATTACCGTGGAACCGTGGCGCGCAAAGGCTTTTCCGGTACTGAAAGATCTGGTAGTTGATCGCACTGCGTTTGACCGGATCCAGCAGGCGGGCGGGTATGTTTCTGTGAATACCGGCGGCGTGCCCGATGCCAACGAAATTCCCATCCCTAAGAAAGTAGCAGACGAAGCATTTGATGCCGCCGCTTGCATTGGCTGTGGTGCGTGCGTCGCGGCCTGCAAGAATGCCTCTGCCATGCTGTTTGTGGCGGCCAAGGTTTCGCAATTTACATTGTTGCCGCAAGGGCAGCCCGAGCGCAAAGAGCGCGTTGAAAAAATGGTGGCTCAAATGGATGCCGAAGGTTTTGGCGCCTGCACGAATACACGTGCGTGCGAAGCAGAATGTCCGAAGGGTATTCAGATCACCAACATCGCCCGCATGAACCGGGAATACTTCAGCGCCAAGCTGAGTTCGTACGAGGTGCAAGTTGGAGGCGGAGGCGACTAGGCCGACCGTAAAGGGTGGATGTTTTTTAAAGCTTCCAAAATTCAATTCTTTGAAACACCTCGAATTTTTTCGGGGTGTTTTTTTATTTGATGATCGCTCCGCACTTACCAGGAGAGTCTGCGGAAAGCTTAGCGATCGTGCACAGCTGTTTTTGTTATCTTCGTAACACGCCTTGAAAGATCTCTACCTGATACTGGAAGTTCCTCGCAGTGCCACTGCCATCGACATCAAGAAGTCGTACCGCAGGTTGGCGCAGTTGTACCATCCGGATCGGAATGCATCGACGCATGCAGAAACACTTTTTAAAGAGATTAATGCAGCGTATGAAGTGCTGAGTGATCCGCGAAAGCGCTCGGAGTACGATCAACGGTCTGCACAACCGGTGGCAATCGTGCATCGCGACCCTGCTATTCGCAGACGACCGCCCGGGCACCGCCCACCACCGCCTCGACCGTCTGACACGTTCTTGGTCATGCAGGCTTCTTTGCCTTATTTGCGGCTTGTTTTTTATGCAGGTCTGGCTATTTGCCTTGCTTTGGCAATGGATTTTTTGTTACCTGCCCGGGTTGAAAAAGACCGCGTGCAAGCCCAAGCTTTTGAGACCGTTCGGATTCGTGGATCGGTCGACAAGAGTGCACTGATTACCGCCGCTGGTAAACGCATTAAAGTGGCCGTTCAGGAAATCACCTTTTTTCCAAAAGAGTCGCTGGTTGAGGTTCACACTTCCCGAATTTTTTCCGTTTTAATTACCGTGAGGAATGTCGAATCAGGTTATCGAGCCAGTAATCTGGCCACACTTTACCGCAATTACAGTTTTGCGCCACTGGTTTTGTTGGTGATCTCTGTGTTGGGATTGATCTATCGTAAACGCGTGGAATCTGCGTTTAATCTGGGCATCGTGGGCTTTTTTGTAATCTTGTTAACGATTTTCTTTTTCTTTCAATCAACGTTGTAGTCATGGCCAGAAAAAATGAATGGAAAGATCGCGTAGGAGTAGTTTACTCCACCAGTGCTGACTTTCAGTTTCAATCAACGGATTCGGTGGAAACTGACACACTAAAGCCCGCAGCTCAACGGCTTGTAGTACAATTAGATCGAAGCGGGCGAGCCGGGAAGACAGTTACCTTGGTAACCGGGTATGTAGGGAAAACAGTTGATTTAGAAAATTTGGGTAAAGAATTGAAAACCAAATGCGGCACAGGTGGCTCCGTAAAGAACCGGGAAATTTTGATTCAGGGCGATGTGCGCGATAAGGTGGTTGCATTATTGAAAACCATGGGGTATTCAGCCAAGCGATCCGGTTAACATTGTAGCGGAGTAGGTGTAAGGTTTTGCCACTAATTCCGATAAACCGGCACGCACAGCTTGCTATACTTGTGAAAAAAATATAAGCTGTGTTGTGGTTGTTTTTGATAGTGTTTTCCACGTCCGAGATCACAACTCCCGATACAGCGTTGGTTAATCGATACAATAGAACTGTTTTTTCGATCCGCGAGACGCACCTTGATTCTGCTTTGTCGCTTTCTTTTCGGGCCCAAAAATTGGCCGACTCGCTTGGGTATGTTGCGGGTACATCACAAGCTCTTGAAAACAGCGGCTGGATTTACTACCGTAAAGGCAATTTTGGCAAGTCGGTAGAGTATTCGTACCGCGCCTTGAAGATTGCGATTGAACTGCGCGACACCATTCAAATAGCGAATCTGTACAACAATATTGGGGCTGTGTACTATGCACAAAAACAGTACAACGTTGCCGTTGGTGAATACCGGAAAGGGTTAGCGTTGGCGGCTAAGACAAGCAACCTGCGTGTCCGGGTTCGAAGCCTGAACAACATTTCGTATATGTATTTTATGCTGGGCGAGTACGATTCAGCCGAGTATTATTCCAATCAATCCATGGCGCTAGCCAAGCAAGAAACGGGTTGGTACGTCACCGCATTTGCCTATCGTAATCAAGGCGACATCTACCGGGCAACCGGCCGTAAGCGGGAAGCCCTCAAGAGCTATGAAACGACCATGAAGCTGGCGGAGACCGCAGGGGCACTCTCCATGCAGGTCGCCACGCGGCCGCGAATTGCCGGCTTGTTGGTGGAGTTTGGCGAGGCGAAGACTGGCATCTTGTTGCTCGAGCAGAATATCCAGATTGCGCGCGAAAAAGGTTTTGACGAAGAATTGTTGCAAACGTATAAAGTGTTGGCTGGTGCCTTGAATCAACAGAAGAACTATCAACAAGCTGCCCGGGTGCAGGCGCAATTAATTGCGCTGAGTGATTCCATCAACGCAAAGAAATGGTCGAATCAGTTAGCCTCGCTAGAAGCGCTTTACGAACTCGACTTAAAGGAGACCCGTATTGAGTTGCTTACCAAAGAAACCGGTTTGAATAAAGCTACGATCTTCCGGCAGCGTGTGTTGCTGTGGGGTGTATCGATCGGTTTTGTGATTATCGCGTTAGCGGGACTTCTCTTTTGGAGCAATACCCGCAGGTTGTGAAAGGCTAAGAAGGAAATCGAAGCGCACGAGCGAGAGCTCACCCAACGTAATTCGGAAATCGAACAGCAGCGCCAGCAACTTGAACGGTTGAACTCCACGAAGGACAAGTTATTCTCGATCATCGGCCACGATTTCCGGAGCCCATTACAGAGCTTGCGCGGATTACTTGCGTTGATGAATCAGGATTCGCTCACCCCGCAAGAGTTTGCCCATTATTCCAAAGACTTAAAAAGCCGGATCGATATTGTGTACGACAATCTCGATAACCTGTTGCATTGGTCGGTAGCACAGATTAATGGCATCAAAACCAACTTACAGATTGTTGACGTACGAAAACTGTTTAACGACATTACTGATTTGTATGAAGAAATGGCGGCCCAAAAGAAGGTAATCATTCGCATTACACTTCCAACCGATATTTTGGTATTGGCCGACAACGATCAACTGAAATTGGTTCTTCGCAACTTGATGAGCAATGCCATCAAGTTTTCGAACGAACATGGGCTCGTTCAACTGGGTGCAGAGATGGAAGGCCAAGCCGCGTGTCTATATGTGAAAGATACGGGTCTTGGTATTGACCCAGCGAATCTTAGTCGTCTGTTTGTTAAAGACTCACTTTGGTCGCAGCGAGGTACCCATCAGGAAAAGGGCCTGGGTATCGGGCTCT
>JBIIVI010000242.1:0-5315 GCA_044339555.1 Cyclobacteriaceae bacterium
AAAGACAGTACCCTCACAGACGATCAGAAGAAAGACGCGCGCGATGTCTTTCAAAAAATAAACGAACGCGTATTGGCTCACCAAAAAGAGCTAATCGAAAAACATCCGGCCACCCTCACTGGGCGCTTATTGTTGAGTCAGCAGACCATTCAGGTACCAGATCCGCCCAAAAAGGCGGATGGTACTATTGACAGTACGTTTCAATTCAAATACTACAAAGCACACTTTTTCGACAAATTCAATCTGGCGGACGATGCACTCATTCGCATGCCGAAGCCGGTGTATCGCGAAAAGCTATACGATTATTTGGATCGACTCGTGCCCCAAACGCGCGACTCAGTCTTTAAGGCTATCCAACAACTGGCCACACGGGTAAAATCCAATCAGGAAACGTACAAATACCTGGTGTTTCAAGCGTTACTCCACTATCAGCAGCCAAAAATTATGGGTCTGGATGAAGTGTTTGTTGATTTGTACGACACTTACTACGCCACCGGGGAAATGGATTTTTGGGCTACAAAGGAAATCAAGAAAAGTCTAAAGGACTATGCGGATAAAATCCGTTTGAACATGATGGGAAAGGTAGCCCCCGACCTGAAGATGCAAGACGCCAACTTTCAGCCCCGGGCTTTATACGACATCAAGAAACGCTACACCATTCTGTTCTTCTTCGACCCTGAGTGCGGTCATTGCAAACAGGAAACCCCCAAGCTGGTGGAGTTCTATAACAAGAACAAAGCGAAGTATGATTTGGATATTTTTGCGATCAGCATTGACACCAGCATGGTGAAAATGCGCAACTTCATCAAGGAAATGAAAACACCGTGGGTTACCGTAAATGGACCACGTACCTACGTGGGGCCGTACAATAAGTTGTACTGGGTTGAGACCACGCCAACGATCTATATCATTGATGAGAAAAAGAAAATTATCGCCCGGAAATTGCTGGTAGAAAACTTCGAAAACTTCTTTGCCAACTACGAGAAGTTTGTGCGCAAACAGCCTACTGCGCCCGGAAAAGGCACATAGCGAATAAAAAAATCTGGTTTGATGCAACTTTTTTGGGGCGGGGGAGTATCTAACAGCAGTAAACCAACTCCCCATGGGCTTCTTCAGTTTCGGGCCAAAAAAGAAAGCGTTTAAAGTAGTTTGCCAGATCACCAAGGAGCCCATTGATCCGGGTTTTGGCTATCTTCTTACCACAGCCGAAGTGATTTCGTCTAAGCGGTATTGGGATTTGGTGATGACTGAACCTGAGACGCTTTCGTACACCATCTCGCATTTTAAGAACCAACCCAGCGGAACGCAAATGCGCTCGATGATCTTCGAAAAGTACGCCACCGTGGCCAAGCCGTGGATCGTGTCCGAGTCGATCATCAATTATTTTGATATCGACAAAGGCAAAGCCAAACAACTTGCACGCAACTGGTGGGAAAACGAAGGCAATTTTACACCTGAACACACAGGTCCCGCAGCTGGCAATCTGGATGAAAAGACATTTAACGACTTCAAACAATACGCTATTCTGGAAGCCGGACGAAGTAAAGTAAGTGGCTAGCGCGACCAGGTTAACGTAACACGCTGTTGCGTCTGGGCCGTCACTTTGTAGCGATTATCAATGCGGTGGCCTACCACCCAAACAATTTCGCCACGTGTTTCCAATACTGAAACCAGTTGTTTTTCGCTTACCGGAATTTTTTGGTCAATTAAGAAGTCACTCACTTTTTTAAATCCGCTCATGCCCAACGGTTGAAACCGGTCTCCGGCTTGCCAGGAGCGCCAAACAAGCGGAAACTCCAACAACTCCAAATCAACTTGCGCTGTTTGCTGGTTGATTAATTCACGCGGTTGCTCTTGGCTAATAGTTAAGGTGCCCATCCATCCCTGATAGGTGCCAGCAAGTTCAGAAATGGTAATCGGGTCGGGGTCATGATGCCCTTTTTTGGATAGGATCAAACTTTTTCGATCTACCCAAAGAATGTGTGTGGCTGACGCTATCCGTTTTCCTGACTGTGGCTGTTGCAAAGACTTAACCAGCTGCTCGCAAACCACAAACGAAAAACCATATTCTTTTACGGCTTCCCAAAGTAGGGCCGCGGGTTCCGACCAATCGGTGATTGAATTGATAGGAATTTCCCACTCTGCCGCGCTTAGCGATTTCCAACTGGCTTTCCACTCTACGATTAACCGCTGCATGGCCTCCTGAGCTGCGCGCAAGCGCACTTGTGTTGAGGCAAATGAATCTAACCAGGAGGGGTTGACTTCGGTGAAGCGAGGCACGAACGTGTGTCGCACCTGGTTCCGCAAGTAATCATCTGTTTGATTGCTGGCATCTTCACGCCATGCAATTTGATGATCTGCCGCATAGCCATCGATTCCCGGTCGTGTCGCAAACAACAAGGGCCGTATAATGCCGTTCTGCTCTAATGGAATACCCGCCAAACCGGCAATGCCAGTGCCGCGGAGGAGATTGATGAAAAACGTTTCTGCAGAATCGTTGAGGTGGTGAGCGGTTGCAATCTTATTGAACTCGGTTTGTAAAAGCTCGGTAAACCATGCGTAACGGAGTTGGCGCGCGGCCACTTGAAGGGAAAGACCGTTTTCACTGGCATAGAGTTTGGTATCTACCCGCTTGACCCGGCACGGAATCTGGTGGCGCCTACAGAAATCAACAACAAAGGCCTCATCGGCGTCTGACTCCTGCCCACGTAATTGAAAGTTTACATGCAGAATCTCGAACGAGAACCCGGCTGCCTGGCACAGGTGCACCAACGCCATCGAGTCGATGCCGCCACTCACGGCCAACGCAAGGCGATCGTTGGCCCGAATAAGTTGGTGCTCTTGAACAAATGAGATAAACCGCGCCTCCATCACCACAAAAATGAATGAAACGAACTAGTATGGCAAAAACCCGGTGCAGGCGTTCCTACCCGGTTGAAAACTACTACCTTTGCGCGGCCATGAAACGTGTTGTCTGGATTCTCCTTGCTATAACAATGGTAGCACCCGTTTGGGCCCAACGCAAGTCCAGAATAAAACTCGAGCAGGCGGATATCCAGCGAGGTGGCATTCGTGATGGGCAACGTGTGGATTGGGTGATCGGTAACGTGATTTTTATTCAAAATCAGACCACCATTTATTGCGACAGTGCTCAGTTTATTAAATCCAATAACTCTGTTGACGCCTACGGGCATATTCGGATTCTGGATGGCGATTCAATCACGGTAACCGCCAACCGTCTAAAATACAACGGCAATACACGTGTGGCCAACCTCCGCGGCAATGTGGTTTTCGTAAAAAAAGCCACGGCTACCTTATACACCGATTTCCTGGATTACTACCGCAATCGGGGGGAAGCCCGCTACTTCAACAAAGGCAAGCTGGTAGACAGCGCAAACACACTTACCAGCGAAAAAGGATATTACCAAACTCGCTCCGATCTGGCATCTTTCAAAAAAGACGTAGTGGCTATCAATCCGGACTACACAGTTACCAGCGATACCCTCCAATACAACACGGAGAGTAAAACATTTTTCTTTCACGACTTAACTCGCATTGTTGATAAAGAAGGAAAGGAGGCGATTTACAAATCCGGGTTTTACAATACAGTTTCCAAAAAAACCGAGCTAAACAAAGGCACGATGGAAACTCCTACGTATCGAATGCGAGGTAACCAATATAATTTAGACGATGTTCGAAAAATTTATAAGTCGCTGGGAGATGTGGTGATGGTGAGTAAAGAAGAAAATCTGGTGATTTACGGGCAAGAAAGTGTCTACAACAAAAACACCGGTTTATCGCGCGTATACAAACAGGCGTACGCGGCTCGCGTTGCGGATGATGGCGACACCCTGTTTATTTCGGCTGATACGTTGCTGTCGGTCGAGAGTGATGACCCAGCAAAGAAGCGCCTGATTGCTTACAACCACGTTAAGATTTACAAGTCGGATTTGCAAGGCTCGTGCGATTCGTTGGTGTATGTCAACAAAGACTCGATGCTATACTTCTACAACAAACCGGTTTTATGGACGACAGGAAATCAGCTAACGGCCGATTCTATTCGGGTGCAGTTGCGTGAGAAAACTATTGACCGGATTTATTTCATTTCGAATGCATTTGCCGCTTCGCGCGATACGCTCAATAATTTCAATCAGGTGAAGGGCCGAAAAATGACCACGTATTTCAAAAACGGTACAATCGGCCATGTAGTGATCGAGGGAAATGGCGAAAGCATCTACTACGTGTTGCAGGAAAAAGAAGACACGTTAAAAACAGATACCGCGAAATACCTGGTGAAAATCACCTTCTTGACCGGGATGAACAAAATGATCTGCAGCAATATGCGGATCAATTTCAAAGACGGAAAGATTAACAACGTAAGCTCTTACGTAAAGCCAGATGCCTCTTTTTATCCGCCTCACGAGCTAAAGCCAGAGAACGAAAAATTGAAAGGCTTTGAATGGCGTGAGGCAGAAAAGCCGGAGAAAAATGATGTGGTAAAACGTCCGCATCCGCCCCCAAACGCGAAGGAATAGCATTTTATTATTTGGCGTAACCCCAATTTTTTAGAAGGAAGTTGGTTTTGGGTTTTAATTGCCCTATATTTTATTCCGATTTGCGTAATAGAATGAAAATTCGTTTCTTTTTTACCGTTTCGGGGCTCTTCATGGCCGGTTTTCTGGTCGCACAGGGTTTTGAGTTCCCCGACCAGAAAGAGACCTACTTCGCATCAATTGGCCAATCCGTACGGATCCCCATCCAACTAAAAAATACCAGCGAAAAGGCGCAAACCTACATTATTCGCAAGCATTCAGCAGATCTTGGCAGTACCCAAAAAGGCTATTTCTGCCTCGACAAAACTTGTCTTGAACCGGGCGTGGATGAGTTTTCCAGACGGTTGGAACCCGGGCAAATACTTGAAAACTTGGTTTATGTGGTAGAAACAGGCTTGGTTACTGGGGAAAACAACCTTCAAATAGAAGTGGTAAGCCGAAGTTCGGCCGCTGAAGCTAGAACCCGGGCCGTCAAACTCCTGATCACGGACGAGCGTTCTACCAAAGCACTTTTTTATCAATCCAGAGATATCACCATTTATGACGTTTACCCCAACCCCGCGACTGACCACGCCATGGTTGACTACACCCTGCACAATGAAAAAATGGAAGCCAAACTGGTGATCCACAATGTGTTGGGTAGTCACCTGGTGGATCATGCCTTGCCAGGCCAGGAGAACCGGGTAAAAATTACCACTGAAACGCTTCCGGCTGGGGTCTATTTTTATACGATCTACCTCGACAACCAAGGAGTGCTGACCC
>JBIIVI010000243.1:0-5313 GCA_044339555.1 Cyclobacteriaceae bacterium
GATTGAGTCACTTTGGCCGTGGGCGAAATCGTACATCGGGTAAATACACCATCGGTCGCCCGTGCGGTGGTGGTGGGCGTGTTTAATCCGATATAAAATCGGATCGCGCATGTGCATGTTGGGGTGCGCCATGTCGATTTTTGCGCGCAACACTTTCTCACCGTCCTTATAAACACCTGCCTTCATTTCGTTGAAGAGGCGCAGGTTTTCTTCCACCGTTCGGCTACGAAACGGGCTATCGGTTCCGGGGGTGGTAGGTGTTCCTTTTTGTGCAGCAATGGCTTCGCTTGAACTATCGTCTACATAGGCCAGATTTTTTTCGATTAAGGTAATCGCGAAAGCAAAAAGCTGATCGAAATAGTCTGAAGCATAAAACTCGTTCGCCCACTCAAATCCCAGCCAACGCACATCGGCTTTGATACTTTCCACATACTCGGTTTCTTCCGTCACGGGATTGGTATCGTCAAAACGTAAATTGGTTTTGCCACCGTACTGTTTCGCCAAACCAAAATTGAGGCAGATGCTTTTCGCATGACCTAAGTGGAGGTAGCCATTGGGTTCGGGCGGAAAGCGGGTGAGAATCGTTTTGTATTTGCCAGCCTTGAGATCGGAGGCAACAATTTCTTCCAGAAAGTTCAGTCCTTTTTCTTCAGCCATATCGGGCGCAAAGGTAAACACCAAATTGAATTGACACGTGCGCGGATTGGCCTAATCTTCCGGATACGGTATGAAAACGAAGTTGGTGAACGCCTTGTCTACCACGAACAGGCAACAAAACTCGTCCGGGTCTTTATAGGTGCTTCTAAAATCCGCCTCTTTTTCTTTTGCCACCAGCTCGCGCTGAACAAACTCGTCCAAGAACGATGCATAGTAATTCCATTCTAACTGAAGTAACTGCCGTTCGAACAGCATCTGCCCGATAGGTATTGTTGTTTTGGAGATGGCAAAAATCGGGAATGCGAAACCCGCTTTTCGAATCTGGTATGAAGACTCCCGCAAGGTGTCGGCCACCTTTACAAAATCCTGCGAGATGGTGCCCAGGTATTTTCCGTTTAATTCCGGATCGTTGAACATGGTGTCGTTTTCGGGCCACTAAAATAATAATCTGCCGGCGGATTCTCCGGTTCCGTGCGAATGCTGTAATTTTCTGAAAATTGTTTCTATGCGCCTCATTTGCCTTTTCCTGTTGGTGGTACGTTTTGCTGTAAGTCAACCCACCACACCCGCCCAGTTGGAGCAGTCCTACCAGCAACGCAAATCCCTTGCCGCTACTTCGTTGCTCAAAAATTATCCCGTTCGCCACATTGGCCCCACGTTACGTGGTGGGCGGATTGTGGATATTGAGGTGAACCTCAGCAACCCAAAAGACTTTTATGTGGGCTACGCATCGGGGGGTATTTTTCGCACCCGCAATAATGGTATCACCTTTGAGCCCGTTTTTGATCATCAAGACGCCATAGGTGTTGGCGATTTCGCCCTTGCGGCCAGCGATGCCAACGTACTCTACGTGGGTACGGGTGAAAAAAATGGCAGCCGCTCCAGCTACGCGGGCAGCGGCGTGTACAAAACGATGGATGGCGGCAAGACCTGGCAGCACGTGGGCCTTACCGGCACACAGCACGTAAGCCGCGTGTTGATCCACCCGGAAGATGTAAATACCGTTTGGGTAGCCTCACTCGGTGCGCTGTACTCAAACAACCCTGATCGCGGAGTTTTCAAATCCACCGACGGTGGCAAAACCTGGAAAAAAACGCTCTTCGTGAACGACAGTACCGGGGTATCGGATTTGGTGATCAATCCGCAGAATCCGCGCCAACTCTGGGCCGCTACCTGGGAGCGCACCCGTAAAGCGTGGGATTTCAAGGGCAATGGTCCGGGCTCTGCCATCTACCGCAGCGAAGACGGTGGCGATACCTGGACGAAATCCGTGGCCGGCTTCCCACAGGCAAAAACGGTAGGTCGCATTGGTCTTGATATTTGCTGGTCGAAACCAAACACCCTGTATGCCGTGCTCGACAATCAGGAGGAAGTGAAAAGTGCTGAGGTGCCCAAAGACGATGGCAAACTCAAACCGGTGCTTTTTAAAGACATCAGCAATGAAGCTTTTTTGGCCCTCGATGAAAAAAAGTTAGATGATTTTCTAAAAGACAACCGCTTTCCCAAAAAGTACACCGGCAACAGCGTGAAGAAAGATGTTCGTGGCGGCAGATACACGCCGCGGGCGTTGTACGAGTATTTAGGTGCCGATGCTAATGCCGATTTGTTTACAGCCAGGATTAAAGGGGCCGAAGTTTACCGCAGCGATGATGGCGGAAAGAATTGGCAGCGCACCCACAGCTTTGATATTGATGGCGTGTACTTTACCTATGGATATTACTTTGGCGAGAACCGGGTGTCGCCTGCAAATCCGGACCACGTATTTATCTACGGTGTGCCCATGTTGCGTTCGCGCGATGGCGGTAAAACCTGGGTGGAGATGGATTCCGTGGGGCAGGTTCACTCGGATCATCACGCACTATGGATCAATCCGAAAGACGATCAGCACATGCTGATGGGCAACGATGGCGGCCTGTATCAAACCTACGATCAGGGCGACACGTGGCTGCACATTAATAACGTTGCAGCAGGCCAATTTTATACGGTTAACGTAGATATGGAAACGCCCTACAACGTATATGGAGGTCTGCAGGATAACGGGGTACAGCGTGGTAGTTCAAAATCGATTCCGAACCGCACCAAACACTGGGAGGCGATTTTTGGGGGCGATGGCATGTATGTGGCGCCCGATCCGCGCAATAGCAAACTGGTGTACACCGGATTTCAATTTGGCAACTATTTCCGGCTGGAGTTAGACCGCGGCAGAAATACCCGCATTACGCCACAACACGATTTGGGCGAGGCACCGTTACGCTGGAACTGGCGCACGCCATTGATTTTAAGCAAACACAACCCGGATATTGTGTATATGGCCGCCCAGCGCGTGTACCGCAGCCTCAATAAAGGGGATGATTGGGAGGCCATTAGTGGTGACCTTACGCGCAACCGCAAGCAAGGCAATGTGCCCTTTTCATCCATCGCGTCGCTGGCTGAATCACCTTTGCAGTTTGGATTACTTTATGCTGGCTCCGATGATGGTTTGTTGTGGGTAAGTAAAAATGGCGGCGGGTCGTGGGAGGCCATCCACACCGGCTTACCTGCCAACCGATGGATAAGCAGCGTGTTTCCTTCGCCCCACGATAAATCCACCGTTTTTGTTACCCTGAATGGCTATCGCGAGGACGAGTTCAACACCTATGTGCACAAAAGTGTGGATTACGGCAAGACGTGGACATCCTTAAAAGGCAACCTGCCTGAGTCGGTGGCAAACGTAATTGTACAAGATCCGGTAAGTGCCGAACTGCTTTATGCCGGGCTCGACAACGGTAGTTATGTAAGTTTGGATGGTGGCAAGTTATGGCATGCGCTACCCGGCGCATTAAATGTGCCGGCGTACGACATGATTGTACACCCCCGCGACAATGAGTTGGTCATTGGTACCCACGGGCGAAGCGTGATGATTGCAGACGTAAAGCCATTACAAGCGCTGCGCGAGGGTGGAAGTGCAAAGGGCGTGGTGGCTTTTGCACCCGAGAGCATCCGCCACAGCGAGCAGTGGGGCAAGCGGCCGTATACGTGGGCGCCGGTGAACGAACCGAAAGCAGCCATTTTCTACTACGTGGGCCAAACAGGTAGCACTAAGGTGGAGGTGTTGGATGAGAAGAACAATGTGCTACGCACACTTTCCGGAAAAAGCGACCTTGGCTTTCATACACTTTTGTGGGATTTACAGGTAGAAGAAGTGGCGGTCGCGGCCAAAGGAAAGGCAAAACCTGCGTCCGTACTCAAGTACATCGGAAAAGGAAAGTACAAGTTGAAGTTTACGAATGGAGCCGCGGTTTCTGAGGTGGTGATGGAGGTCAAGTAGACTTTCGTTGTTAGTGCTTAGTTCTTAGTTGTTCGCGATGTTCAAGCCAACAAGTAACAACCAGGTACTAACCCCGATCTTTCAACCACCCGCTGGCGAAGTGCCGCAACTCCGGAAAAAACGCGCGGAATTCTGTTTCAAATTCGGTATAGTACGTGCGCAAATCTTCGATGGCCCGATCCATGTTCGATTCGAAACGAGTTCTGCGTGCCATGCCGCTAAGGGCCCGGTGCAAGCCTTCTAAACGGGCGTAGTTCGATAGCCAATCGCCTTTCATGATGTGTGGCAGCATCCAGCGTACACGCTCGGGTAGAATGGCATCGTGGGCCAGGAGGTTGGCATAGCTTCGTTCTGCGTAGTCTGGCAAGAAGCTGTCGTGATACTCGTTCCAGTTCCGGGCCAGGAAATGATCACAATACAAATCCACAATAACAGCCGCGTAATGCCGGTAGGTTGGCCAAAGCCGGTTTTTACTTTTTTTGATTTCCGGATGCCGGTCAGTAAAAAAATCAATTTCGCGGTGCAGTTCAATGCCTAGCGCAATGGGCCGCTCGAACTGTTGGTGCACATCGCGGCCTTTAACAAAGTCGCCAATAAAATTGCCGACTTGTATTTTGGGGTCATCGCCAGACAGGTACAGGTGGGCCAAAAAGTTCACAGAGAAAGGTAGCGCAGAATGACTTACAATTGCCCAAAAGTTTGTGCATTTTTGTTTGAAACAACCCGATATGGCAACATTGGCACAACTCAAGTTATTAATTACGCTGGCACGGGCCGATGGCTCTATTGGTGATTTAGAAAAGAATTACATCATCAATATCGGGCGTGCCAACCAGGTGTACCCGGACGAAGTTGAGCCGCTGTTTGCCCAGCAGCATGCCGGCGTGGTGCCGGATAACCTTACCAATGACCAGAAGTTTGAATACATTTTTAGCTTGGTGCAGCTCATGAAGATAGATGAGCGCATGTACAAACCCGAGCTGCAATTTTGTTCAAAGGTAGCCACCCGGCTGGGGTATCAACAACAAGCCATGTTTGATCTCCTGTTACACGTGCGAAGCGAGATGATGGAACCAGCCGAGAAAGAAGCGTTAAAACGATCGTTGGAGAAGTATTTGGGCTAGGGGCGCACCTCATTGATTCGTGAAGCATTTGAAATTTTTTGGCTTCCTTACTATTGAACGCCCAACACAGGTAGGGGTGATTTCTTTCGAAGCGTCAAAGCCCTGGAATCCAGCCGGCACAACATGCTGCTCTAGGTTTCTCGTCTGCTTCTCAACTAAGTTACCTTAAGAAAAATTAATTTGATATAAAGGTCTTTTTTAAACTGCCACTGTTTTTTCGTATCA
>JBIIVI010000244.1:0-5275 GCA_044339555.1 Cyclobacteriaceae bacterium
CCTCAACCGCGGCATCAGTGGACAAACCACTTCGCAAATGGTGGTGCGCTTCCGGCAAGATGTAATTGACTTGCAGCCCAAGGTGGTAGTCATCCTCGCCGGCACCAACGACATTGCCGGCAACACGGGCCCCATGACGTTGGAGCAGATCATGGCCAATATCCAAACCATGGCCGAACTGGCGCGCGCCAACAACATTCGTGTTGTACTTAGTTCCGTGCTGCCTGCGTTCGACTATCCGTGGAAACCCGGGCTCGAACCAGCAGAAAAAATTGTGCGCCTCAACACCATGATCCAAGCCTACGCCAAAAAAACCGGGGCCGTTTACCTCGACTATTTTTCTGCGATGGCGGATGAACGCAACGGCCTGAAAAAAGAACTGGGCTACGATGGTGTGCACCCCAACCTGGCTGGCTATCGAGTGATGGGGCCGTTGGTGGAGCAGGCGATTCGGAAGGCATTGCCGGGGAAGTGATTATATCAACGCCTTTTGGTCCGTTTTTTAGAAATGCTACGGGTGATGCGGCAAATAGTCGAGCTAATCTCTGCAAAAAATGCGGAGATTGTGACGCTATTCTGAGTAGATTTTGCTTTATTTACCGCAAATAATGCGGTAAATGAGTCGCTACATCCACGAACACACGTCTTGGCCCGTCCTTTTTTGGGAGTGGCAAGAACTCATGGCCCCACTGGCCTCGGTCCGTTACAAGCAGGGTAAATTGTTAGGTAAGCTGGAGGGTCTCGGCTTTCACCTTCGGGAAGAGGCAAACCTCGAAACGCTGACACAGGACGTGATGAAGTCAAGCGAAATTGAAGGAGAATTATTACCGTTGGACCAGGTCCGTTCATCGATTGCAAAACACTTAGGAATTGAAATCGCTGGCGAAATTCCGATCAGTCGAAATGTGACGGGTGTAGTAGACATGATGCTGGACGCCACGCAGCACTTTGACGAACCGTTAACGAAAGAGCGGCTATTCCATTGGCACACTTCTCTTTTTCCGTTAGTGCGCACTACGCAAATGATTTCGATCGGCAGTTGGCGACAGGATGCGGGCGGCCCAATGCAGGTGATTTCGGGTCCGATGGGGCGAGAGCGGATTCACTATGAAGCCCCTGCAGCCGCGCGTGTAGAAGTAGAAATGGATCGTTTTCTCACTTGGTTCAATTCCGAAAATGCAATTGATCCCATTTTGAAAGCAGCCATTTCTCATTTTTGGTTCGTAACAATTCACCCGTTCGATGATGGCAATGGTCGAATTGCACGAGCGGTAGCTGACATGCAACTTGCCCGAGCAGATGGTAGTAGGCAACGGTTTTACAGTATGTCAGCGCAAATCCAGCGCGATCGAAAAACCTATTATGAGGTTCTGGAAAAAACACAAAAAGGTGATCTCGACATCACGGAATGGTTGAAATGGTTTTTTTTGTGTTTAGCAAACGCAGTTTTGTTCTCGGAGAAAAGCTTGGCGCACGTAATTTCTAAATCGCGCTTTTGGGAGGCCCAGCGATTCATGACGATCTCCGAAAGACAACGGATCATGTTGAATAAACTGCTGGATGGCTTCGAGGGCAAACTCACTTCCACCAAGTGGGCGAAAATCATGAAATGCTCAACAGACACCGCCGGACGCGACATCCAGGATTTGGTTGCAAAAGGAATTTTAGAAAAAGAAGAAAAAGGTGGGCGAAGCACCAGCTACCGAATTGTCTCAAAACATTTTGAACAGCGATGATGAAGAGGGAAACATTTGCGCGATTGAGATGGTGCTAAAGAACAAGTAGTAACCGGTAAAAAAAAACCTCCGAGCAACTCGGATGGCTTCTCTATTCAATACTTCAAAAAACACAGGCTTCAAAAAAAAACCCTCCGAGTTCATCGGAGGGTAGTCGGGATGGCGGGATTCGAACCCACGGCCTCTTCGTCCCGAACGAAGCGCGCTACCGGGCTGCGCTACATCCCGATCGGGGGTCACAAAAGTAAAAAAATTCCCTACCTTCGAATAAATAATTTCCGAATGAAAATTTCACGTAAGTCGTTTCTTGCATCAGCGCTCCTCCTGCCATTAGGTGCGAAAGCTTTTACCTTATTTCAAAAAAAAGAAAAACCCATGCTGGTACATCACGTATTTTTTTGGTTGAAAAACCCTACCTCGGAGGCCGACCGGGCCAAGCTGATCGAAGGCCTCAACTCGCTCCGAAAAATTGAGTCGCTGCGCCTCGCAAAAATCGGTGTACCGGCTGCCACCGAAAAGCGCGATGTCATCGACAACTCCTATTCCATCTCGTGGCTAAACTTTTTCGATGACGTAAAAGGGCACGATGCGTACCAGGTTCACCCTACACACGAAGCCTTTGTAAAAGACTACGCCTACCTGTGGTCGAAGGTAGTAGTGTACGATGCTCAGGAATTAGCGTAAGCGATGCAATCACGAACGATATCGTTTCATCCGGCCACCGCGGGTGATGAGCCGGTATTTTCCATCCTGATTCCCTCGTGGAACAACTTGCCGTACCTACAAACGTGTGTGCGCAGCATTCAAAAAAATTCGCGTTACAAGCATGAAATCATCGTTCATTTAAACGAAGCAAAAGACGCCTCCCGGGCGTGGGTAGAAGAACAAGGACTATCGTATACATTCTCGGCCCACAATGTGGGGGTGTGTTACGGATTCAACGCGCCCGCTAGCCTTGCCCACGCAAATTACCTCGTGCTGTCGGATGATGACTATTACTACGCGCCCGATTGGGATGTACCGTTGCTCGCAGAAATTCAACAACTCAATCACATCTATTTCTGCCTCACGGGTACGATGATCGAACACAGCGCTACGCAGTATCCGGACAGCATCATTGCTCCGTTCGATTTTGGAAAAACGGTGGACACTTTTGACGAAGCACGCTTCCTGGCGGACTTTGCCGAGATTCCCTTTTATGATTGGACCGGTGGAAACTGGTACCCGCTCGTGTTACACAAACACGTGTGGCATTTGATTGGGGGCCTTAGCACCGAATTCACACCCGGCATGGCTTCCGACCCGGACATGATGATGAAGCTGTGGCATGCAGGTGTGCGCTACTACAAGGGGCTAAGCGCTTCGCGGGTGTATCACTTCGGATCGAAAACTACCGCGCGCGTGAAGAAGAACGATGGCAACAAACAATTTCTGCTGAAATGGGGCTTGTCCAAGTCCACGTTTTTTCAACACTATCTGCGATTGGGAACCGTTTTTGAAGGCGAGTCGCTCCCGCCCGAGGAGGCTGACTTTCGCTCGAAACTGCTGCGCGACCGGTGGAAGCGGAAATGGTCGGTGTGGAAAAAAGACTGACGACCTACCAGCCCTTTCGAATCACCGAACCGATGTATTCAACATCTGCTACCGTCATGTGCATGTGCAGCGGCAGCACGATGTAGTTGTCCTCCACGGCATCCATGTTCGGCAGGTCATCGCGTCTGCCACCTAGTACCGAATAGCGATCATTGCGGTAGTGGACTTGTCCAGATTCAATCTTGTTTTCGCGGAGATACTTCATAAAGGCCTCCCGCTTTTCTACGATGGCGGTACAGAGCCACGCAGCGTGGGTACGATCGGTATGCTCAGCCCCGATGAGGTGCAAGCCTGCGATGCCACGCAGTTGTTTTTTGTATTCCTCAAACAAGCGTTGGCGATGCGCGAGACTTTTATCGAATTCGCGCAAGCCGGCCAGGCCGAGAGCTGCTGCGATGTCCGTCATCTGGTATTTGTAGCCCACTTCCCAGATGTCATTTTCCCAGGTGCCTTTTTGTTTGTTGGAGCGGTCGATACCAAACCACCGAATGCGTTCGGCCTTGGCTATCAGATCCGGATTCTGAATCACGAGCATGCCCCCATCACCGGTGGTGATGTGCTTGATGGCTTGAAATGAGAACATGGTGAACTCAGAAATAGAGCCCACCGGTTTGCCACGATAGGTAGCGCCTACGGCATGGGCGGCATCTTCGATGATCGGTATGTTGTACTCCGAGGCGATGGCTTGTAGTTCGGCCATGTCGCACGGCAGGCCGCCATAGTGTACACATATAATCGCCTTGGTCTTTTCATTGATCAATTCGCGCACGTGCGGCACGCTGATGTTCAGTGTTTCGGGATCTACATCCGCAAACCGGAAGTTTACACCCATGTATAAAAACGGAATGGTCGTGGCTGTGCACGTAAACACGGGTGTAATCACCTCGTCATCCGGCTGTAGACCCGCGAGGATATAAGCCAGGTGCAGTGCATCGGTTCCAGAGCCTACGGCCAACGAACGGCCCGTGCCCCCAAAACGTGTATTGAACTCTGTTTCAAACTGTGCTACCCGCGGTCCCTGGCCAATCCAACGCGAATGGAGCACGTTGGTTACTTCTGCTATCGCGGTTTCCGGAATGTTGGGGTAGAACAATACAATCCCTTCGCGTTCATCCATGACAGGCAAGTCGTTTACCGGCTTTTCTTTCGTGTGTTTCAATCCCATAAACATGCAAGTTAACCGGATTCTGTAAAAAAATAAGGCCTCTCCATTTCTGAGAAGGGCTTATCCCAATCTAAACAAACTAAACGAGCGTCATAAATTCGGTTGTGGAGTGGTGCGCAGATAAGGCTTGATGCGCTGATGTCCTTTGGGGAAACGCGCTGGAATATCTTCGTCTTTTATGGCGGGCGCAATCACCACGTCTTCGCCCTGTTTCCAGTTGGCAGGAGTTGCCACGGAGTAATTGGCGGTGAGTTGCAGGCTGTCGATCACGCGCAGCAGTTCATCAAAGTTGCGACCGGTAGAAGCCGGGTAGGTAATGGTAAGTTTTACTTTTTTATCCGGGCCGATCACAAACACCGAACGTACCGTAAACTTGTCGCTGGCGTTTGGATGCACCATATCATAGAGGTTGGAAACTGTGAACTCCGGGTCTGCCAAAATGGGGAAATTGACTTGCGTCTTTTGTGTTTCGTTGATGTCGCCAATCCACTGTGCGTGCGACTGAAGCCCATCCACACTTAATGCCAGCACTTTTACGTTGCGTTTGTCGAACTCTGCCCGCAGCTTGGCCACAGCTCCGAGCTCAGTGGTACAAACCGGAGTGAAATCGGCAGGGTGCGAGAACAAAACGCCCCAACTGCTGCCCAGCCAGTTATGAAAGTGAATATTGCCCTCGGTAGAAGGCGCTTCAAAATCCGGAGCGATGTCGCCTAGTCGTAATCCCATAAGTTTTAATTTTTTCAAAAATATTTAATGCCTATAGATTATATAGATTTATAAG
>JBIIVI010000245.1:0-5261 GCA_044339555.1 Cyclobacteriaceae bacterium
AAGCTTCAGGGAAGAGCCATTCACCAGACTGCGGATTTTCTTTCCGGGTTCGCCCAACGCGGCCGACAGATGCTGAAGCAATTGTTCCGTATACTCCTGAAAGTCAATCTCCGAGAGCTGTTCCGTATGATACAATTTTTGATGAATGAGTGCCATCGCCTTCACCCGGTTTTGCCCTTCGGCGATCGCATGCATCAAGCGGGGGTCGTCTACATGATGGCTTTGCATGTTAAGCAGGCTGGAGATAACCTGCAGATTGTTTTTAACACGGTGATGAATCTCGCGCAACAAGGCCTCTTTCTCCTGTAGGTTGTTTTCGATTTGCCGGTTTTGCAGTTCCAGACGAGAATTTGCATGCCGCGAACCCCGATAGAAGTAGGTGAGTAGTCCCAACAGCAGGAGCAAAACGATAGCGCCACCAATCAACAGGCGATTGAACAGCGTTTGTTGGGCATGCGCCTGCTGTAATCGTTGGTTTTCCGCTTCTTTCTTTTCGGTTTCGTATTTGGTGCTCATTTCAGTGAGCGTGCGCGAATGAGCGTCCTTGTTTAATTCTTCCGACAACTTTGTAAAAGCCACGAAATGAGCGTTTAACTCGTCGGTCTTTTTTAATCCGATTTCTGCCGTGATCAAATAATCCAACGCGTTTTTCTTGATACGTTTTATCTGGAGGCTATCGGCCAGCCGAAGGGCAGCACGGGCATGCTGGTAGGCCATCGCGTGGTTGCTCAGCCGCTCATAAATAGCAGCCAACGTGTTGTTCGCATTCGCGATGCCGCGGTAGTCGTTCAGTTTTGTTTTTATTACGAGGTTTTTTCCCCCGTAGTACAAGGCAGAGTCGGGATAGGTGGGATTTGTTTTGATCAACGCTTCATAGCAATTGGCCAGATTATTATAGTAGGAACTAAACTTGGCCGGTTCAGAAGTTTCGCTCATGCTTGCTACTGCACTACGAAAGTAGAAGATCGCACTGTCGTACTGTTTGAGTTCCATGTTCATCAGGCCAATGTTAAAGCGAGTGCCAGCCACACGGTCTTGATTTCTGCTGGCGGCATACAACCCGCCTGCCTCTCGAAGTACGTCAACGGCTTTTTGGAACAACCCCATGTCCCGGTAGACAAACGACATGTTGTTGAGTGTATTCGCTTCCGATTTTTTATCGCCACTCAGTTGATGCAATCGAAGCGCTTCCAGGAAATGAGCGAGCGCCTGTTCATATTCCGACCGGTCCTGGCGAACCCGACCGAGAAGACCGATCGCCCTGGCCCGGCTGGGATGATCGAACGTGGCAGCCAGCGCATTGTTGGCGGCTTGAAGTGCTTGCTCATGGTCACCCAGGCCGCGATAGCTTTTTGATAGTTCAAAGTTGCTTTCAAAAATCAACGAATCATGGTCCATGTCGTTGGCAGCATCCAAGGCCTGCCGGGCAAACGAAACAGATTGTTCCCAATCATGATCGTTGTAATGCCGGGCGAGTCGTAAACAAACCGTAACACGGTCAACACCTTCAGTTTGGGGTAGCACTGCTTTCAAACTGTCGATAGGCTGGCCGAGTATAGGGCTGGCCCAGGCCAATATAAACACCACTCGGGCGAGATTCCAACGGAATGCTGTTTGCTTCATAACAGGGGGCCATCAATTTAACCAAAACAGCCTAAACTTTTGCACGAATGTTCATTTTGCTGGGACGAATACATTTGAGAATGGGACGAACGGCAGCTTGACTACTGCAGGCAGCCGCTCGCAGTACCAAAACGACTAAACATTTTTGAAAGTAAGCAGCTGGTTCGATAACATTTCGGACACGGGTCACTTTATACTATCAGCATGGTAGTAGCAAATCACCTATTAGATGCCTTCCGACAGGTAACAGATGTTACTGCTGATCAGCTGGTGGGCGAACTTTTTGCCGCCGGCAGTTCGGCTGAGGTGTACGAGGCGTTACAGCGACCGCGAACAGCCGTCTTAGCGCAAACCAGCGCGGCTGGGAATTTTCTGGTAGCGGCCAGGCCCGAACCCACGTGGGCTGAGCCTAAGAGAATCCAGCAGGGGCGGGTAATTTTTCAGACCCATACCAATCTCATCATGCGCATTCTGGGCGCGTTTTCGTTGCCGTTCTGTTATGCGGCTTCGCCCGGTAACAAGGCCTTGTACCTGTCTGACAAAATGCGGCAGTCGCCCGGCAAACGCCTGCAGGATACCGCCCGTTTTGTGCTTATGGTTGGGCAACCCGGTGCGCCTGCGGAATTCACTTACGCGATTAATCGCACCCGCCTCATCCATGCGATAGCTCGCTGGCATCTGCGCCAGCGCGGTTGGAAACCTGCATGGGGTGCGCCAATCAATCAGGAAGATCTGGCCGGAACGAATTTGGCATTTTCTTATCTGGTGCTCCTTGGGCTTCAGCAGTCGGGTGTGCTACTGTCAACAAGCGAAAAGGAAAACTTTTTGCACCTGTGGCGCCATATCGGCTACCACCTTCATATCGCGGAAGCGCTGCTGCCGGCCAACTTTGCCGAGGCCCGGCAGCTTACGGCACAAATTCGCACCCGAAATTTAATGAAATCGGAAGAAGGCGTGGCCCTGACGCGCGACTTGATTCAGTTTTATCAACAGTCCACGGGCACCACGGATGCAGGGCTGATCAAAGCTCAACTCGTGTGGTACCTGGGCAAGGAGGTAGCCTCCTATTTGGGAATTGAACCACCCACCCGCACGTATCGATTGGTAGATTTTGTGCAACAGTGGAGTGTACTCGGTTACTTGTTCGATCGCCCCTTAAAAACACCCGATCCCTTTACCAAGATGAAAGGGGCGTTGGCTCCTGACTTAATTCGATGATTCTTGCTGGTTAGCGTAAAGCGGAATCTTTCTTCGCGTACTTTTTTTGCGCATTTTTCGTTTTCAATCGTAAGATGAAAAAAGCAATTCTGAGCCTTTGCTTGGTAAGTATCGGGTGGGTGTATGCCCAAGACCAACAGCCTTTTGGCAAAGAGGGGGCGTTTACGTTTGAGACCGACAAGCCTTTTAAACTGCTCGAGCTAACGCAGGAAGAAGTGGCGCCCATTGCCACAAAGAAGAAAAAGCCGCGCAAAAAAACTTTCTATGGCATCAAAACCAAAAAGGGCTTTACTCGCAGAGGTGTGGGCGAACGCACGGTGATCGAGCTTTTCTATTTTCTAAAACGGCCGCAGCCGCCCACTCCGTTTGTTCGCGACATTTATTGGTACGATTTCAAACGGGCGGAGGTGCGTAAAACCGGCTACGATCCGAAAAAAGGTGTGCTGCTCCACGGGCCCTACAAGCGCATGCAAAACAACGTGCTATTGGAAGAAGGAATTTTTTATGTGGGGGCCAAACACGGACGCTGGATGAAGTTCGATCGAAATGATTTGGTGGAGGACAAAGAAAAGTACTACAAAGGGTGGCCGAAGGAATCGATCGTGACATATTACGATCCTGTGGAACGCAAGAGAGTAAAAGAAATGATCCCGGTCGAGTACAACGAGCGTGAAGGCTACTACGTGATGTATCACGAAAACGGCACGGTGGCCGTTACGGGTGAGTACCGCTTTAATGAACGCATTGGCGATTGGACCGAGTTTTTTCCCAACGGTAAGCGCAAAAAAGTAGTTGCGTACACAAAAGAGGCATTTGAAGATAGCCGGCCTTTTGTGCGCCGGGAGTGGGATTTGCAGGGCCGCGAAATCTACACCAACAACCGGGGTCAATAAAACGCATCGGGTAAATGCTCAATGGCAAGCGTGGGCGTTAGCAGTACCGCTACTACATCATAACGCACGTGCCCCTGCCAACTGGTTTCTTCCAGGTAATGGGCGGCAGCCTGCAGAATGTTGACACGCTTCTTTGCATCCACAAATTCTTCCGGATGGCCGAAAGCAGTGGAGGAACGGGTCTTTACTTCCACAAACACCAGCCAATTGTCCTGACGAACAATCAAGTCAATTTCCGCGCGCTTGTAGCGGTAGTTGCGGGCCACCACCTGATAGCCCTGCGACTCCAGATAGCGGGCGGCCTGTTCTTCGCCCTCCTGGCCTCTTTTGATTTTCGAACTCACGCGGCTTACCTTTGACCTTCGAATTTATCAATTCCATGAAATCGTTAGCCAGTACCCAGATCGAAATACGAAGGGCACGTGGGAGATTCCATCGGATCACTGTGAAAAGAAAAAGAGATGAAAAAGCTGATTGAAGGTTTTACCCGCCAGTTGGCGGAAGCGTTGCGCATCGGGCAGGCGGTAGATCTGGTTCGGCCCGGCAGCGACATCCGCAACATTCTAATCACGGGCATGGGTGGTTCGGGCATTGGCGCAAACTTGGTGGAAGCCCTCACCTTCGGGCGGGTGCCGATTCCTATCACGGTAAGCAAGGGCTACAACATCCCCCAATTTGTAAGTCCACACACCTTGTTTATTGCCTGCTCCTACAGTGGCGACACGGAGGAGACGCTCGCAGCGGTGCAAAAAGCCATGCTCAAGCGCGCACACATCATTTGCATTACCACGGGCGGACGCATGTTGGAGCTGGCGAAGGAATACAATTTGTTTTGGATTCAGATTCCGGGTGGCGCTAGGTCACCGCGCGGCATGTTGCCGTACATGATGATTTCGCTGTTGTATGCACTTTACCACACCAACCTGATTGGAGCGGCCTTCATTAAGGAAACGGAAAACGCGATGGAGTATCTCGATCGGGGCGAAAAGGCCATCCAGGCCGAAGCCGAACTTATTGCCAAAAAACTCAAAGGCAAGTTGCCGATGATTTATTGCGATGGTCGCCTGCATGCGATGGCCACTCGGTTCCAAAATCAGCTGAACGAAAACGCGAAGCAGTTGGCCCACGTTAACACGTTCCCGGAAATGAATCACAACGAAATTGAAGGATGGCGTTTCCCTGAAAGCATTTTGTCGCAGGCGCAGGTGGTGTACTTGTATAGCGACCACGACCACGAGCGGGTGGAAAAGCGGATGGAAATCTGCCGTGAGATTTTTGAGAAACGATCGAACACGATCATCGACATCGTGGCCGAGGGAGCTTCTCTACTGGAGCAGTTCTATTACCTCATTCACCTCACCGACTGGATTTCGTATTTCCTGGCCAAAGAAAACGGGGTGGATCCGGATGTGATCGAAACAGAAGACTTTGTGAAAGAAGAGTTGGCGAAACTGAAGTGAACGCGCACCCGAACCGCACCGTACACCTTGTTGACCTGGGTCTGATCGACTACCAGCAAGCCTGGGA
>JBIIVI010000246.1:0-5230 GCA_044339555.1 Cyclobacteriaceae bacterium
AAATCAAATTTCCCGCACCGGTGCATCATGCGCCAACTGTAGGTTATTCGTAATGATCACCGGCATTCCCTCGCGAAGCCCTTCCGTAATTTCCACTTCCTTTCCGTTCTCCGAACCCGTTTTCACATAATTCCACTTCGCAAGTCCATTTTCAACGGTAAATACTACTGCCTTGCCCGACCGGAAAACCACCGCTTCTTTTGGTACCACCAATGCCCGCTGGCCCGGCACACGAATCGTTATCTTGGCGCTTAAACCCGGCAGCAACGCGGGGCCACCCTGAACACGAAAAGAGACCTCCACCAGATTTGTCTTTGAATCTACACGCGCATTTACTTCGGGCCGATCGGCATTTACTACATGGGTGATGCCGGCCACCTGCAACTCGGCTACGCTCTGGTTGGTAAGACGAAGGGCATCCTGCTCCAACAACTGGCACACCACCAAAAAGCGGTCGGGCGAAAAAACCCGCCCCACCACCTGCCCACCCGCTATCGATGTTCCCGGCACTACTTTCCAATCCGTAAGTAGGCCATCGTACACCGCCTTTATGCGGGTACTTTCATAGTCAAGCAACGCCTCGCGGTAGGCTAACTCGGCCGCAGCCAGCCCACTTGCCAATCGCATATTCTCTACCACGATAACGGATGTGACGGAATCCTTCTTTCCCTGGTGACCCAACAACATGTCCTGAAAGGTAACTTTGCGCTCCTCTACTGTCAATCGGGCGCGCTCTACCTGAATCTGTTGTCGCTCATTCTCCAACTCCAGCAACACCTGGCCCTTTTTTACCCGGCTACCATTTTGAAAGAAAACTACCTTCACCACTCCCGCGGTAGTCGAAACTATGGGCACATCCCACGTAGCCTGAAGCTGCCCGGTGGTAGTAATCACATACGGAAAAGGTCTGTACGCCACGGTGGCTGTACGAACCTCGGTGGGCAATAACTCGCTCCGGAGTTTTTCCGGATCAAGCTCTTTTGTCTCCGATTGCTGCCGACAAGCAAAGCCAACCAAAACCACAAAAATGAATAAGCGGTTCATAAAAAAATCACATTGTGATGATCAAAGATAGCGGATTTCTCGGGCCGGGCAGACGATCCTTACCCCAAAAAGACCATTCACTACTCCGACACATACAACCGTTGCCCGCGGGCAAAGTCGAACAGCGTCAGACGCCTGAGGTTGTAGTAGGCATTCCAGTACGATTTCAAGGCATCAATGTAGGCATTTTTGGCAGCGTCTTTCTCGCGCAGCGCGATGTTCAAATCGGTGATATCAATCTTTCCGATCAAGTACCGGTTCTGCGCCACCATGTAACGCTCCTGCGCCACTTCATCGGATTTTCTTGTAATCCGAATTTGCAATTTTAACATTTCAAATTGCCGCACTTGGGTAATGATCTCCTGCTCGAAGGTTACTTCGTCCTGCGCAATCAGGTAGTCTTGCAATTTTTTATTGGCATAGGCCGTGCGCATGGAAGCCTTGTTTCGGCCCCAATCTAAAATCGGCACATTGAACGACAAATTAAACTGTTGCTGGCTTTGCGGATTTACGGTAAGCTCGTTGGCCAGTGTGGCCGCATTATTCAATCCGTATGAAGCGGTGAGTGTGGTTTGGAAACGATTGCCTTTGGCTTGCGCTACCTCGCGGTCGGCTTCCCTGCGTCTGCGTTCAAACGCCAGGTACGCAGAACGGTTCTGCTTCGCATATTGTAAAGCCTCTTGCACCGATACATCAAACACTGGAATCTCCTCGGGGAGCGTTAAGTCAAACGGCTCATCATCGCGTAAGCCAATAAATGTGCGCAGCCGCAAACTGGCCGTCTCCATCGCCAACCGCGCATTACCCACATCCTGCTGCGATTGCAGAAGCTGTAACTCTACTTGCAGCAGTTTATCGCGCGAGGTTTTGCCAATGTTGTAGCGCCCCTGCTCAATGCGGAAGATCGTGTCGTTGTTCAACAGGTTAAAGCTGGCAATCTGGAGCCGAATCTGTGCCTGCATCACATCAAAAAACAGGCTGGCGGCATTTTGCGAAATAAACTCGCCTTCCTCCGCAAACTCGCGTTTCGATTCTTCGAAGCGCAGCGGTTCAATTTGTTTCTGCCACTTCAGCGGATTGAATGCAAACAGCGGCTGCGATAACGCGATATTGTAGAGTGTGCTATTCCATGAACTGGCATTGCGTTGCAAATCGTTGAAATAGTTAGCGCTGGTGTTGGCCGAGATGCGCCCGTTCGTAAACGGAATGGGTTGCTCCAAACCAATGTTGAGTGTGGAGTTGGTTTGGTTGATCGGCTGAAAGATGATGGTACCATCTGGCTGCCGAACCGGAAAATAAATCAAACTGTAGCTGGGCAAGCCACCGTTGGCGCGCAATTGCGGATTGAAATTGCTTTTGTAAAAGCGGTATTGCCAATAGCGGGTTTCCTTCTCCGTCTCGGCCGCCTTAAATGCGGGCGATTGTAGTTTGGCCCGCTGGATGACATCTTCCAGTGAAAAACTATTCTGCGCAAACGCCAGCCCAGCCAGCAGCCACGCACCTATCACCAAAATAGTCTTATTCATATCGTAAAGAAGTTATGGGATCTTGTTGAGCGGCTCTGCGTGCGGGCGCAATACCAAATACCAACCCGACTGTGGCTGCCACCCCAAAGGCCACGACAATAGACGAAATCGTGACAATGGTGGGAATATCGGCAATGGATGAAACCATGTAGGCCAGGCTCACACCCAGAATCACGCCTATGATGCCACCGCTTACGCTGATCATCATCGCCTCAAACAGGAACTGCTGCACGATATCCGACTTCTTGGCACCCAGCGATAAGCGCAAACCGATCTCTTTAATTCGCTCGAGCACCGAGGCCAGCATAATGTTCATGATGCCGATGCCGCCCACCAGCAATGAAATTCCCGCAATGGCGCCCAGCACGTAGTTAAAAATATCGTTCGTGCGTTGTTGTTGTTTGAGTAGCAACTCCGGAATCTCAATCTCATAGTCCACCACATCATAATGCCTGCGCTGCAACAGCCGCGCCATCACCTCGGCAATGGATCGCAGCTTTTCTGTTTGTTCCACCTGGATCACCAACCGATCGAGTTGATGGTAGTTCTTGCGTTCCTTTTCCTGCGCTTCGTTTTGATTGGGTGTGTTTCCCCAGCCCCGGCTACGCATCGCTTCTTCTTGCAGTAAGCTGCGGGTAATCATGTCGCGATTACGGTAGCGGATCAGAAACGTTTGTATCGGCACGTACACGTCCATGTTAAAGTCGCGAATACCCAACTTACTGATGCTCGTCTCGGACACGAGTCGTTCCTGCAGAACCCCAATGATCAACAGCCAGTGCGGCCCGACTTTGATACTTTTGCCGATTGGGTTTTCGGTGGCAAAGAACTTAGTCTTAATCGTATGACCGATTACACACACCGGCAACCCGCGCGTTAATTGCTGCTCAGAAAAAAGTTGTCCGTCAAACAAGGTAAAGTTGTAGATGTCGAAGTAGGCGGGCTCGACCCCCACCAGTTTAGCAGACCGCTTAAATCCACTGCGGATAATGGACGTTTCCAGAATAATTTCCGGACTGATGCGTGAGAGGCCGGGGATTACTTGCTGCACACTTTTGACATCGCGAATGGTGAGCCCGGGAGAAAATTTCTTCTGCTCTTTCTGACCGGGCTTCTCGTCCAATTTTTCTTCTTTCTGTTCCACCACCGGGCGCACCACGATGTTGTTAACGCCAACCAGTTTGATCTGGTCGAGGATTTCCTGTTGTGCTCCGTTGCCGATGGCCAGCATGGAAATCACGGCAGCCACCCCGAAAATGATACCGAGTGCAGTTAGCAACGATCGGATTTTATTGGCCAGCACCGCCCCAATGGCGATGGACAAGTTGGCCATAACGCGCGGCGAAAACATGACTACTGATTGGACGCGACTACTGCTTTGGTAGAGTCTGCTGGCGCGGCATCCTTCTTTTTACGCTTGCCGTTCAGTTCGGGCAAAAGTGCCACTTCATCTTTCTCTTTACCGGTGGGAATCGATAAAAACACCTTGTCGCCCTGACTCAAACCTTTGGTAATCACTGCCTCGTTGCTGTTGGTGACTCCGATAATGACTTCCTGCTTCAACACGTTGATACCATCCTTCTTAAAAACGTATGTGATGCTGTCGGCCTGGCTGTGCAAACACTCCAGTGGAACAAACAATACCGAGTCGATAGCTTCAGCCACAATTTTATTGCTGGTCGTCATGCCGGGACGCAGCGTGGCATCGGTGCCTTCAAGTTCAACGGCTACCTCAAAAACTTTCGAGTCGGAATTGGGGCGCTGCTCCCCCACGTTCGCTACGCGAATCACGGAGCCTTTGAGTTTCTTTTCCGGATAGGCGTCCAACCCGATTTCCACCTTTTGGCCGGGCTTGACTTTGCGCACATCGACTTCGTTTACAAACGTCTTCGACATCATCACCGAAAGGTCGGGCAAAGTGGCCACCGTAGGATCCCACACTTGAATTTGTGATCCGGCCTTGATCGGTTTGCCGTCCCAATCTTTTTGGTAGATCACCATGCCGGGTTCGGGAGCCGTTACTTCAAAACTGGCCAGCGTCTCGGACATGTTGTTGTACTCGTTTTGTACTTTGCGTAACTCGGCCGCGATCTCGCGCATTTTTTCAATGTTCTGATTCTTCTTGATTTTGTAGTTCTCCTGCGCCTGGGAGTACGCTCTTCGTGCCTTGTCGAGTTCAATCTCCGCTTGTTTCTGGCTGGCCGGTGGTTCGAACTTGGATTGATCTAACACGATTTGCTTTTCCTCGACTCCGTACTTCAGGTTGATCAGTTCATCGCGACTTTGGCGCAGTTGCAGCGTGGTGTCGAGTTGCGTTTGCGTAAACTTGGAGTTCGCTTTCTCCAACTCGATCTGTTTGGCGGTGTACTTGTTTTGGAACTCGGAAGGATCCAGCGAAGCCACCCAATCGCCCTTCTTCACCACGGTGCCTTCGTCTACAATATTCTGGATCGTTACCTGCCAGATGCCAAAGTTTCGCAGGGCACCAGGGCCATTGATTTTGATCGAGTTTTTGGCTTCCAACTCGCCGGTGGTTTCCACCTCTACGCGGAACTGCCCTTTCCTGACATCGGCCAGAATATCGGCCGTACCTACTTTCACTTCGCGGCCGATCAATAAATACAGGATGATCAAGCCCACGATAACACCGCCACCGATTA
>JBIIVI010000247.1:0-5219 GCA_044339555.1 Cyclobacteriaceae bacterium
CGTTCTACAACTTTGATATCCCCCTGCTGCGCCATGGTTAACGTAATTCTCGCAGACGATCACGTGCTCTTTACCGATGGGCTGGAACTGGTGCTGAACCGGTCGGGCAAGTTTCGGGTGGTGGGCAAGGTGAATAACCCGCTGGATCTGCTCGACTTTGTGCAGATCAACCCCTGCCATTTGCTGCTGTTGGACATCCAGATGCCCGGACTGGACGGCATTGAACTACTCAAGCGCATTCCCTCCCGTTTTCCAGATGTGAAGACGGTGATTTTGTCCATGCACGAGGAAGACGACTTTATTTCCGAAGTCATGGCCCTCGGCGCGAATGGTTTTATCCCCAAATCCACCGAAAGCCATTTTATGGTGGAGCGACTGGAGCGGATCATGGCCGGAGAAAAGGTGTTTCCTAAACCAGTGCGCAAACAGGTTCAGAATCAAATCTTTACGGAGCGCGAAATCGAGATTCTGCGACTGATCGGCAAAGGCAAGAGCAACAACGAAATCGCTGATACTCTTTTTATTACCGTGCACACAGTAAAGACCCACCGCCGGAATATGCTGCGCAGGCTGCATGCTTCCAATACCAGTCAGTTGCTGAAAATCGGCTTCGAAAACAACCTGTTGTAGTCATTGAAAAATACCTCTTTGGAGGTATTTCCTGCCGCCCCAAACTCGCGGACTTTTGAGTCATCAAAATCTACAGGGTATGCGTGATTCAATATTGACGAACCGGGAAATGGAAGTAGTGGGTTTGATGGCGGAAGGTCTAACCTCGCGACTCATCGCCCGAAAATTGGAAATCAGCCACGAAACTGTGCGGGTGCACCGCAGAAGAATGTTCAAGAAAGCACAAGTAACTTCTTCGATCGAATTGATTCGGAAAGCCATCCACCAGCGGTGGATTTATGGCTCAATGGCCGCCTGATTCAGGATTCGTCAATGGCCTGACGGATTTTTTCGCAGGCTTCATCAATTTCGCTTTCGCGAATGGTAAGCGGGGGCGCCAACCGGAAGCTGTGAGGATGGGAGAGAAACCAAAAACAAATCACTCCAAGTTCCAGCGCGCGATGAACGATCCGCTGTACGCGATCGGCTGAGTCGAAATCTACGGCCATCATCAATCCAATACGTCTGAATTCCGTCACTTTTGGATGTCGCAATTGTTGCGCGAAACGTTGCCCCTTTTTTTTGACCTCCTGGATCAGCGTGCCCTCGGTTAACACCTGTAGCGTGGCGTGTGCGGCTGCGCAACATACCGGATTGCCACCAAACGTGGTGATGTGACCCAGCATCGGGCGGTGCGTGTTCAATTGCATGTTTTCGTGGCTCGAGATAAAAGCTCCAATCGGCAGTCCGCCACCAAAAGCTTTTGCCACGGTTAAAATGTCGGGTGTTACTCCAAAATGCTCGAATGCAAACAGCTTACCCGTGCGGCCCATGCCACATTGAATTTCATCAAAGATTAGCACCGTGCCGGTTTCCGTGCAACGCGCGCGCAGGGCTTGTAAATAGGATTGGTCTGGAATACGCACACCTGCATCGCCTTGAATGGTTTCGATAATCACGGCTGCGGTGCGAGTGGTAATCTGCTGCAGGTCGTCCATACGATTGAAGTGAATGAATCGCACGTCCGGCAGCAGCGGACGAAAGGCGTTCTTCTTCACTTCATTGCCCGACACGCTAAGCGAGCCGTGCGTGCTGCCGTGATACGATTTGTAACAGCCAATTAACTCGGTGCGCCCCGTAATGCGCTTCGCTAGTTTCAGCGCACCTTCATTGGCTTCGGTGCCGGAATTAACCAGGTAACTGCACGATAGCTGCGGCGGCAACTGCGCAGCCAGCAATCCGACCAGTTCGTTGGCGGGTTGTTGGATGAACTCGCCATAAGCCATCACGTGGAGGTACAGATCGGTTTGCTTTTTGATGGCCTCTACCACGCGCGGGTGACGATGACCAATGTTGCTTACGGCTATCCCGCTGATCAGATCGAAATAGCGCTTGCCGTTTACGTCTTCCAGAAAAACGCCTTCCGCCTTTCTGATATGCAACCCCAATGGGTGAGGCGAGGTGGGTGCCAGGTGCTGGTGAAAGGTCTCATCGGCCGTCATGACCCAAAATTACGGCAAGTTTTGAATCGTGAGCCGCGCAACTGGCAATTGTTGGTTTTCGCCCAGATGGACTTAACTTTCGCACCTCTTGGCTGTTCCTTCTTTATAACTATGTTGTCATCGATCTCGCATCTCATCTTCGATTTAGGCGGAGTGATCATCAATCTGGATACACATCGCACGGTGGAAGCCTTTGCCCGGCTGGCGCAGCGCGAAGTAGCCGAGGTTCAACCGTTTATGGCTGAACCCTTTTTTCTGGACTACGAAAAAGGGTTGATTGGAGACGCTGCTTTTCGCGATGCCGTGCGCGATGTTCTGGAAATCGATGTTACCGATGCCGAAATAGATGCGGCCTGGAACGCGATGTTGCTGGACATTCCACCGGCCAAACTCAATCTACTACGCGCGTTGGCGGCCGACTTTCGGCTGTTTCTGTTGAGCAATACGAACGAGATCCACCTGCGCTGCTTTCAGCAACAGGTGCAACAGCTTACGGGCTTTCCATCGCTTGCGCCCTTTTTTGAGAAGACGTATTACTCACATTACTTACGCTTGCGCAAGCCGGATGTAGAAATCTATGAGTTTGTATTACAGGATGCCGGCATACCCGCGCACGCCACCATGTTTTTGGATGATAACGTACATAACCTCCGGGGTGCACAACAAATCGGGATTCAAACTTTTCATGTACATCACCCAGATACTATTTTTGAACTTTTCAACACCTATTCCCGCTCAGGGCACCCGGCCAACTAACGCAACTACATGCCACCAAAATTAAAAACTGCACTCATCCACGGCGGCTTATTCCTCGTCACCTTCATCACCACCACGCTTGCCGGTGCGGAATGGGTTTATGGCAAGAGCGTCCTGGCACCTGATTTTTCGTGGAATGATTTTCTCAACGGACTGTGGTACAGCGTTCCGTTTCTGCTGATTCTCACCGTACACGAGTTTGGTCATTATTTTGTCGCGATGTATCACCGCGTGAAAACCACGCTGCCATTCTACATTCCTTTTTACTTTCCGTGGATTCCGTTTCTGCTCGGCACCATGGGTGCTGTGATCCGTATCAAGAGCCGGATCATCTCCAATAAGCAACACTTTGATATTGGGCTGGCGGGCCCGCTGGCTGGTTTGCTGGTGGCCGTGGCGGTATTGATTGCCGGATTTATTGCGCTGCCCTCGCCCGAGTATGTATTTCAATTTCACCCCGAGTACGAACAGTATGGTTTGAATTATGCCGACAAAGCGTACGATCCCGCTTTGATGACACAACCTGTTTTTGATGTTCAAATCGGGAAGAGTTTGTTGTACCAATTACTCGAATACTTGTTTGCCGACCCCGCGCGCGTGCCTAATCCGCACGAAATGATGCACTACCCGTTGCTGTTTGCGGGCTTTTTGGCGCTGGTGTTTACCAATATCAACCTGTTGCCTATTGGCCAATTGGATGGCGGCCATGTCTTGTATGGGTTGGTGGGCTATCGCTGGCACCAATATGTGGCCACCACCATTTTTGTGATTTTCTTGTTTTACTCGGGCTTGGGTTGGGTGTCGCCCTTCCAACCATTGAGTGACTTATTGTGGGACATTCCGCTGTACGTGGGCTTGCTCTACCTGGCGTTGTCGGGACTCAAGAAAGGCCCCAAGGATACACTCATGTATGCGCTCTTGTTGTTTGCCGTGCAGTACGGCATCGCCTATTTGAGTCCAGGTGTTCAGGGCTACTCGGGTTGGTTTTTGTTTTTGGTATTGATTGGCCGGTTTGGAGTGTTGCATCCACGCGCGGAAATCGAAGAGCCCCTAAGTCGCGGTCGCCAGTGGCTCGGTTGGATTACACTCCTGTTGTTCTTGCTAACTTTTTCGCCCCGACCTATTGATATTCAAATTATCGGCCCGACTGAATCCACACCTTCGCAGACTGCAGCGCTTGGCCCACTTGAAAACGAATAACCAGAATCCCGTTTACATCTGCGGTAATTTGGATTCGTTGGTAGTCGCCATCCGCTTGCGCTTCGAACGCCACCGGTGTACCCATTAGAGTTTGAATGTTGTGTATGATCGCAGATGCTGGTAGGTAAATGGTTCCAGACGAAGGATTAGGAAATACACGAACTGCCTCCGACTCCACCAAGCCAACTGGCGGCAACGCACCCGTTCCTTTGCCAAACACCGGGCGCATCATCAGGCTGCCGTTCAACTGACTACTGGGCGCCCATGTGCCGTTGGTGTTGACAAAGATTTTGCTTTCGGAGTTGTTGTCTTTATCAAGCCCCACAGCAATTACCGCTGTGGAGGTCTGGCGCCAGCCAATGAAGAACCGTTTCCCCACAATGATGGGTACCGATAATCTGCGCCTGCGAAACTGGTTGTTTTGCGAACGCTCTACGTTAACCACTTGCTGATGGATGGGCGATCCGGTGAGATCGTTCCAGATTTGAAGGGTGATCACCTGCTGAGTTTCATCGCCAAAGCGCGGGAAGAAGAAATCCACCGCCACCACGGTGTCGCTGTTGATGCTCATGTCGTACTGATAAGCCACCTGGGCGCCCGCCTGATTGAGGGCAGCTCCGTACTCCGCAATACCATCATCGTACGCGTAATAGTTGCTCAGCATTTGGGTGAGGCGCAGCGTGTCGTTGTTGCGAAAGTCAATCGGAGCAAAGTTGGGCGTGTAATCGCCTTGAGGTTCAGTAATCGGAATATTGTCGGCCGAGTTGAGTTTGAGTTGATACTGTAGTCGCACAGAGTCTGCCGACAAGTCGAACAACGACAAAGGTGGAGTACGATTGGTTTGCGTATTTCTGAATTCCAACCCGTCTACTGCGCCAACCGATTGTGCGCTGTCCAATAAGCGGCTGCGCGTATCAGTGGTGTTTCCCCGAAAGGAAGTAACCGTGGCTTGAAGGTTATAGTTCAGTGGTTGCAGGTTGCCTGCGCGCAAGTTATAGATCGTGAATGTTGAACGCGCTAACGGAGGCGCAGGAGCACCCGTGAAATGGCGGTAGGGAATGGCCGAATAGTTGGTGAGCCCGGAACCTAGTTGCGAAACGAGGGTGCGGTCGGGATAACTGGTGTCGATACTGGTTCGCCCTTTGTTGATGT
>JBIIVI010000248.1:0-5182 GCA_044339555.1 Cyclobacteriaceae bacterium
AGGATCGGCCACATCCACAATACCGCCAATGGGCGCAGGCTTTTGAAGCGCTCTTCCGGCAATATCCGGGCACCGTGTATGTGGCAGGTCATGAGCATGCCCTCCAGAGCATTAGAAAAGACAGTGTGCACTATATCGTGAGCGGATCGGGATCGAAGTCGACCGTGGTTCGAAAGAAAGGGTATGCCCGGTTCATCTCGCCTCATCGTGGTTTTGTAAAAGTTGAGTTAGCGGCTCTGTCTTCGGGTACGGCTGCATTCTGGTCGAAAACAGTGGGGCAGCCTGCGCGGCTTGAATATACGGAGGATCTCCTGCCGGTGCCCATGCGCTTGTCTACCAGGGCAGTAAGCAGACCCATCGATTCAGTCACCGTACGAAGACGCGCCAGTTCGCAATACACGGCTTCAGCTCGACATGAACGGTGGCTGGGCAAAAACTATCGTGCCGCCTGGAGCCAACCGATAGACGTACCCGTGTTTCGACTCAACCAGGAACAAGGTGGCCTCACGGTCATCCAACGCGGTGGTGGGCAGCAAACCATTTCGTTGCGGCTGCAAGCCGCCAATGGCCGTGAGTACACGCTGCGCTCGATCGAGAAATACCCAGAGAAGGCCGTGCCCGAACCCTTTCGAAAGACCTTTGCACAAGATTTGGTACAAGATCAGATCTCGGCCTCACACCCCTACGGAGCATTAGTCGTTCCTTTCTTGGCCGAAGCAGCCGGCGTGTACCACACAAATCCCAAAGTGGTGTGGGTGCCAGACGATCCAAACTTTGGTCCGTACCAGGCGTTGGTAGCCAATCAGTTAATGTTATTTGAAGAACGACCAGCCGGTAATGCAAAGGAACTTGCGTTTTTTGGACGGGCCGAAAAAATTGTAAGTACCGACAAGGTGCTGGAGAAGCTTGCCGAAGACAACGACTCGCAAATCGATCAACCCTTTGTGCTGAAAAGCCGATTGTTTGACTTGTGGATTGGTGATTGGGATCGCCACGATGACCAATGGCGGTGGGCGCAGCAGGATCTCAAAAATGGTAAACGCTATCAGCCCATACCGCGCGATCGCGACCAGGCTTTTTTTGTAAACGAGGGCATCTTGCCACCTTTTTGGGGCAGGAAATGGGCCTTGCCGAAGTTTCAAGGCTTCGCGGCCAAACTCAAAGATCCGGAAGGTTTTATGTTCAATGGCCGCTACTTTGATCGGAGTTTTTTGAACGGCCTTACGCGGGATCAGTGGCTGGCGGCGGCCGCGCTGCTGCAAGCGCAGTTGTCGGACAGCGTAATCGAAGCAGCACTCAAAAAATGGCCACCCGAGATCTATGCATTACATAGCAAGGTCATTGCCGCCAAATTACGAGCACGCAGGGCGGATTTACCAGCCTATGCACTTCGATACTATGAATTCCTCGCCAGGGAAGTAGAAGTGGTCGGTTCCGACAAAAAGGAAGATTTCAAAATTCAGATCGAAACGGATGGCACCACGCGAGTGGATGTGCTGGAATCCAAGGATAAAAACCCGCGCCTGCTTTACACGCGTATCTTCCACCCGCATGAAACAAACGAAGTGCGCCTTTACGGTCTCGGTGGCAATGATGATGTTCTATTAGAAGGTTCCAAAACACCCATCAAGCTGCGCTTCATTGGCGGCAAAGGTGAGGACGAAATCAAGAATCAATCCGCTGAAAATCCGCTGGTGTACGATCGCCCCAAAGGCATGAAGATAAAAGGTGCTGCCCGCGAGCGCCTGCGGGCCGATGCTCGGGTGAACGAGTACAATCGCAAAGCCTTCAAGTACGACCGCCTCGCTCCGTTGCTTTATGGCAATTTCAATGTAGACGATGGTGTTTTCTTAGGCGGTGGCTTTCTGTCCGTCACCCAGGGTTTTCGTAAAGAACCCTCCAAAAGCCGTCAGCTTTTTTTGGGCAGTTACGCACTGAATACCTCCAGCTATAATTTTCAGTACGATGGCCGCTGGATGCAAGTAGCCGGGCGTTGGAATCTGGAACTGGAGGCTGACATCAAGGCACCGAATTTTGTGAATAACTTCTTTGGCTTGGGCAATGAAACGGTGTTCGATAAATCCCTTGAGGACGATCCAACCCTCATCGGTGTCGACAACTCGATCGACTACTACCGCCTTCGGTTTACAGAATTCAAATTCGAAGCGCGCTTGGCACGTCCGTTGGGCAGTAACGGCACGTTCAAAGTCGGCCCGGTCTTTCAACATGTAGAAATTGAGAGCAGTCAGGGCCGCAGCCGTTTTATTACTGACTATGAACCGCAGCTGGATTTTCCATTGGTAGAGCGTGGCCGCGGTTATCTGGGGGCCACCTACGCGTTGGCGCTCGATCAGGTGAACCATCCGGTGTTTACCACAAGGGGCACGCGGTTTCTTTACCAAGGCAAAACCCAACGTGGTACAAACAATACTGATTTGTTTTCGAGCCATCAGGCAACGTTGTCGATTTACCAAAGCTTCCGGTTGCCTGCGCGGGTCACGTTTGCGTGGCGCATCGGGGCAGGGACTACATTAGGTAACTATCCGTTTTTTCAAGCGCAAATTTTGGATGGCAAAACGGAATTGCGGGGCTTTCGCAAAACACGCTTCTATGGCGACAGTGAGTTGTTTATCAATCAGGAAGTCCGCATCAAACTCACCACTATCCGCTCGTACGTGTTCCCGGCTGCGGTAGGGCTCCTCGCGTTCTACGATGTCGGACGCGTGTGGTACAAAGATGCCAACGGCAACGATCCATCTTCGCTCACCGGTCGCTCCACGCTTTGGCACCAAGGGGTGGGTGGGGGCGTTTGGTTTACGCCTTTTGGATTAACCGTACTGTCGTTGGAGGCGGCACGGAGCAGCGAGAGCTTCATGGCCTACGTTCGCCTCGGCTACCTGTTTTAAAAGCGGTGTTGTTACGCAGGTTTTTGCTTGGGTGTGCCCACGCGAAGCGCGTGGTCGTGCTTTCGCGGGTCGCCATCCACCGCACCTGCCAGTTCGGGCTCCAACAAACCCGCTCAATCACTCACACGGTGCGGCCCACACAATTATAAATTATACAACATCAGCAAAGCCACCGCCACGGGCGCCAACCATCGCACCACAAATCGCCACGCTGCATATTGTACGGTGCTGGCATGGTGTAAGTCACGAAAAACTTCTTGCTTCGGCAACAGCCAACCGGCCATCACAGCCATCAGGATTCCGCCCAGCGGCATGAGCAGGTTCGATCCGAAGTAGTCAATCAACTCAAAAATGGTTTTGCCGGCCAGCGGTCGCACAAATCCCAACGGTGCAAAGTCGCGCCAATAGTTAAACGAAAACACAGTGGCCAAACCGATGAACCAAAGTAAGCCGCCAGCCACCCAGGTAATCCGCGCCCGACTGAAGGGAAGTGTTTCTTCCAGGTGCGAGATGATCGATTCCAGCAATGAAATGGAACTCGTGAGGGCGGCAAAAAACAACAACAAAAAGAAAAGCGCACCGATCCATCCGCCACCGGGAATTTCGCCAAACGAAATCGGCAGCGTCATAAAAATTAAACCGGGACCTTCAGCAGGGGAGAGGCCGTATTGAAATACAATCGGGAAGATCGCCAGCCCGGCGAGTATAGAAGCAAACCCATCCGAAAAAGCAATGATGGCGGCAGAGCGCAGCACATTTGTACCGGCTGGCATGTAAGCGCCATACGTTAACATCACACCCACGCCAATGCCCAATGAGAAAAATGCCTGGCCAAACGCGGCCAGAAAAATGGAAGGGGAAATCTTGGAGAAGTCGGGCTGAAACATGAATCGCAGCGCGGCAACAAACTCTCCGAAAACCATGCCGTACCCAACTAGTCCCAATAGAATAACAAAAAGCGTTGGCATCATCCAGCCGATGGAACGCTCCAATCCCTCCTGAATTCCTTTTGCCACAATCCACGTGGTGGCAAGTACAAACACACCTTGGCCAAGCATCATTCGTACCGGACTCGCCAACAGCTGCTCATAAAATGCAGCCGCGCTTTCTTTGGTGAGCGAGTTCAGTTGCCCGGTCACAGAAGTGACAGTGTAATCCAGCGTCCATCCGGCAATCACACAATAAAAGCTCAGGATCAGAAACACGGTTACCATCGCCACCCAGCCAAACCATTTCCAGCTTTTGGCAAGGCCGTCTTTTTCGTACAACACCTGTAGGGTACCCACCATGCTTTTGCCACCGCGTTTGCCGATCAACATCTCGGCCGCCAGAATCGGAATGCCCAAAAGTGTAAGCGCAAGAACATACACCAATACAAACGCGCCCCCGCCATTCTCGCCCGCCAGATAAGTAAATTTCCAAATGTTCGAAAGTCCAACCGTGCTGCCAATGGAGGCCAGCAAAAAAACGTAGTTGGATGACCAGGTTTTAGCAGCCATACTTTTTGCGAAGCGTTAAAACGGGATCTTGCCGGACAATCAAAACCTTTTCCTCAGCCATTTTGATTCAAATTATAGCGCATGATCCGTCCGTGCGGACCGTCTTTGATGCGTTCCAAATCAAACACATCTCCCGCAGGGCCGGTTCGCTGCGCAAGTACACTTTCGATCGCCATGTAATCATCGCGATCGAGCGAAAAGGAAAAAACCTTTGTGTTTTCCGCCAAGTGGCTGGCATTGCGTGCGCCCACAATGGCAGCCGCCACCATGGGCTTCTCCAGCACGTACCGCGTAGCCACGTTGGTGATGCTTACGCCATGTTTTTGAGCGATCGTCTGGAGAACAGTCAATAGTTTTTGAAACAGCGACCAACCGCCAAACTCATCGATCATCAATTTGTATTTTATCAATGACCGGTTTTCGAAAGGTGCTTGAGGTTCGAGCTGATGAAGCCAACGATCGCTCAGAAATCCCCCGGCTACGGTTCCATAGCAAACCAAGTGAATATGTTGCGCGCGACAGTGGCCAATCAATTCTTTTTCCGGGCGGTGATCCAAGATCGAGAATTGCACTTGCAGGGTACTCAATCGCACGCCGCTGGTTGTCATAGCTTGCACCGCAGCGGTGTTGAAGTTGGTGCCACCCAGGTATTTGATCTTGCCCGCCTGCTGCAGTTCAGCAAGCCAGTGAGCTGTTTCCATCCATCGCGGCATGGCGTAGTTCCACCAGCTAAACTGCACCATGTCTAGTTGTTCGACTTGTAGCCGCTGCAGCGAC
>JBIIVI010000249.1:0-5175 GCA_044339555.1 Cyclobacteriaceae bacterium
GATCCGCTCGTTCATCCACAAACGGAAGAATACTATGGCAACGTAAACCCGATTGGTCCGCGCGGTGTGTACGATGAAGCCAAGCGCTTTCAGGAGGCCATCACAATGGCTTACCACACCTATCATGAAGTGGAAACCAGGATTGTGCGCATTTTCAATACCTATGGCCCACGGATGCGCCTAAACGATGGACGCGTATTGCCGGCTTTCATCGGCCAGGCGTTGCGGGGCGAAGACCTTACCGTATTTGGAGACGGATCGCAGACGCGATCTTTCTGTTACGTTGACGATCTCGTGGAAGGTATTTACCGCCTCCTCCTATCCGACTACGCCTACCCGGTCAACATCGGTAACCCGGATGAGATTACAATTGGTCAGTTTGCCGAAGAGATCATCAAACTCACTGGCACAACGCAAAAGGTGGTTTATCAACCCTTACCAAAAGATGATCCGAAACAACGCCAGCCAAACATCACAAAAGCAAAGGAAATTTTAGGTTGGACTCCCAAGGTTTCGCGTCAGGAGGGTTTGAAGATTACGTATGCTTACTTCAAGTTGCTGCCTAAAGAAGTACTGTATCAACGCGAGCATAAAGACTTTGACCGCTACAGCAAATAATTTCTGTTAACATGAAGGTAGTCTTAATCACCGGAGCAGCCGGATTCATCGGCTCGCATGTGGCCAAACGTTTTGTTGCCCGATACAGCGATTATAAGATTGTTGTGCTGGATGACCTTACCTACGCGGGTAACCTTGAGAATCTGAAAGAGATTGAACGTGCCCCCAACTACCAGTTTATTAAGGGGAACATCAACGATTTTGGTTTCATCCAACAACTGTTCAAGGCACATTTGTTTGATGGTGTTATTCACCTGGCCGCGGAATCACACGTTGATCGGTCACTGGAAAACCCGGCCGAGTTTGTGATCACCAACATTGTTGGCACCGTTAACCTCCTGAAAGCGGCTACCGATGCCTGGAAAGGTCAGATGGATGGCAAACGTTTTTACCACATCTCCACCGATGAAGTATACGGATCGCTAGGTGCAGATGGTTTCTTCACCGAACAAACACCTATTGATCCGCAGTCGCCTTACTCGGCCTCGAAAGCAGGAAGCGATCATTTCGTAAAAGCGTTCCACAACAGCTACTATTTGCCAGTGGTAATCAGCCGCTGTTCCAACAATTACGGACCCAACCATTTTCCGGAGAAATTGATTCCCCTGATGATTCACAACATTCTTCAGAATAAACCGCTGCCGGTTTACGGTAAGGGGGAGAACATTCGCGATTGGCTCTATGTAGAAGACCACGCCTCGGCTATTGATGCAATTTTCCATCGCGGCAAAACAGGTGAAGTTTATAACATCGGGGGGAACAATGAGTGGAAGAATATCGACCTGGTGTATCTGCTGTGCAAAATCATGGACGAAAAACTACAGCGTCCGGCAGGTACTTCTGCTCAACTTATCACGTTTGTGAGGGATCGCCCAGGCCATGACCTTCGCTATGCAATTGACGCCACCAAGTTGAAGACCGAAATCGGCTGGGAGCCTTCGTTGGATTTCCCGACCGGTCTGGCAAAAACAGTGGACTGGTATTTGGCAAACGAAGAATGGTTAAGCCACGTGACTTCAGGCAACTACCGGAAGTATTACGAAAACATGTATGGTAACCGGTAACGATTTGCGCGTACAGGAATAAGTACTATATTTGCAGCACTTCTTACGAGATTCTTGAAAGAGGGGACCCAAAGTCCCCTTTTTTGTTCTTCAAGAAGTTGATTTTATGGATATATCCGCAATCATCAGGGAAAAAATCGGAGACTTTTTGAAGCCCGGCCATTTTTTGGTGGACGTGGTCTTTAAGTCAAAAAATCCGCATGCCCAAAAACTGCTGGTAATGGTAGATGGTGACCAAGGGATTTCGATTGACGATTGCGCGGATTTAAGCCGCGCACTATCGGACTGGCTCGACACGCAGGCTGATTTAAACACCCCGTTTACGCTCGAAGTTTCGACTCCGGGGCTCGATCAGCCGCTTAAGTTGGAACGCCAGTATCGGAAAAACATCGGTCGTGACGTTAACGTACATGGTAAAAATGGAGCGCTGGTTACTGGCAAACTTACACAGGTGGATTTGGATGGTATCATCGTTGCCGTAATCCCGAAAGGCGCCAAGAAGGGCGAATTGGCCCCAACCAAGCTGCCCTTTGCTGACATTGAAAAGACTTTTGTAGTTGTATCATTCAAATAAAGAAGGTATGGATATTGGAAATTTGATAGAGTCATTTGCAGACTTTGCCAAGCAAAAGAACATCGACCGGCCTACGATGATTCGTATTCTGGAAGACGTGTTTCGCAACATGATCAAGAAGCGTTACGGCACAGATGATAACTTTGATATCATCATCAATGCGGATAAGGGCGATTTGGAAATCTATCGCATTCGCGAGATTGTGGAAGACGAATCGGAAGATATTTGGGATCACGATAAGATCAGCCTTACCGAAGCCCGGAAAATTGAGCCGGATTTTGAAGTAGGCGAAGAGGTTTCGGAACAAATACAGATTGAAGACTTTGGGCGCAGAGCTGTTACCACAGCACGCCAAACGTTGATTCAAAAAGTAAAGGACCTGGAAAAAGATATTCTGTTTCAGAAGTACAAAGAAATTGTAGGCGAAATCGTAACCGGAGAAGTCTACCAGTTGTTGAGCAAAGAAGTGTTGCTGACGGATGGCGATGGAAACGAGATCTCCATTCCCCGATCGCAACAGATTCCAAAAGATCGGTACCGGAAGGGCGAAAACGTGCGCGCCATTGTGCACGAAGTGGAAATGGTAAACGGCAACCCAAAAATTGTTTTGTCTCGTACGTCACCGAAGTTCTTAGAGCGTTTATTCGAACAAGAAGTTCCCGAGGTATACGATGGGCTCATCACCATCAAAAAAGCTGTTCGGGAGCCGGGCGAACGCGCCAAGGTGGCTGTAGAATCTTACGATGATCGCATCGATCCGGTAGGCGCTTGCGTGGGCATGAAGGGCTCGCGGATACACGCCATCGTTCGCGAACTGCAAAACGAAAACATTGATGTCATCAACTTCACCGAGAACATGGAGTTGTTTATTCAACGTGCACTAAGTCCGGCAAAAATTTCGTCTATCAAGGTGGATAAGGAAAAGGGCCGCGCCTCTGTATTTCTGCGACCCGACCAAGTTTCGCTGGCCATTGGCAAAGGCGGCTTGAACATTAAGCTCGCCAGCCGGTTGGTGGATTTGGAGATTGACGTCTTCCGCGAATTGGATAACGCAGCTCAGGAAGAAGATGTAGACCTGGATGAGTTCTCCGATGAAATCGAAGCGTGGGTGATCGATGAACTCAAGCGCATTGGTTTAGATACCGCTAAAAGTGTATTGAATGTAAGCAAGGAAGAATTGGTTCGCAGAACAGATTTGGAAGAGGAAACAGTGGAAATCGTTACCAACATCCTCAAAAAAGAGTTCGAGTAACAATTAATGTTCAAAAAGTAGAAAATCCGGCAAATCATAGGCAAATTTGAAGCATGGCAGAAGAAAAAATGATACGGTTAGGCCAGGCATCGCGTAAGCTAAACGTGGGGCATAACACCATCTTGGAATTCCTTTCCAAAAAGGGATTTACGGTGGAGAACAACCCCAACACCAAGCTTTCTGCCGAGCAGTATGCCTTGCTTTCGAAAGAGTATGCCGCGTCTGCCACCGAGAAACAAGAAGCACACAGCCTTACCATTGGAGCCAAACACAACGAAGCAGCTAGCACGGCATCGCCTGTTGAAACTCCGCGTAAAAAAGTAGAAGAGGAAGAGCGAATCCTCATTAAGAATCTCGGCTCCAAAGACATTGTTAAACCCAAGGAGGAACCGAAACCGGAAAAACTTGAGCGCGACAAGCCTAAGCTCGAAGGCATTAAGGTGCTTGGAAAAATTGAGCTCGAGAAAAAACCAGAACCCGTTAAGGAAGAGCCCGCTAAAGTCGTTGAGCCCGAGCCACCGATTGTCGCTGTCGAAACTCCGGTGCCCCCGAAGATCGAAAAACAACCCGAGCCTGAACAAGAGCTGATCAAAGCAAAAGCGGATCGCTTACAAGGCCTCAAAGTGCTGGACAAAATCAGTCTGCCAAGCGACAAGAAAAAAGAACCGAGTACTGACGACAGCAAACAAAAGCGGCCGCGCAAGCGTATTCAGCCGGCCATGGATGCGCGCAAAAATCTGCCGCAAACAGGAGGCCCGAATCGCGGCGGCAATCGTCCTTTGCCGCCTCGTACTTCTAAGGCCGAGCCTACCGAGAAAGAAATTCAGGAGCAGATTCGTGCCACGCTTGCCAAGTTAAGTGGCGGACAACAAAAGAAGTTTAGTAGTGGTGCCAAATACCGCAAGGAGAAACGCCAAGCGGTGTCGGATGCTGAAGTCGAGCGCCTGCAACAAGAGCAAGAAGCTTCAAAAACACTGAAGGTAACAGAGTTCATTTCAGCGAATGATTTGGCTTCGCTTATGAATGTGTCCGTCAATGATGTGATCTCCACGTGCATGGGGTTGGGCATGTTTGTGTCCATCAACCAACGTCTGGATGCCGAAGCCATTACGGTGATTGCCGATGAGTTTGGATTTGAAGTTCAGTTTACTGCCACTGAAGAAGAAGAACCCGCCAACACAGCGGTAGACAACCCGGAAGACGCAGAACCGCGAGCTCCGATTGTAACGATCATGGGTCATGTAGACCACGGAAAGACTTCGTTGTTGGATTATATCCGCAAAACAAAAGTTACCGCCCAGGAAGCAGGCGGTATAACTCAACACATTGGCGCCTATTCGGTGCATACCAAGAACGGAAACAAGATCGCCTTTCTGGATACTCCTGGTCACGAAGCGTTTACCGCGATGCGTGCACGCGGAGCCAAAATTACAGACGTTGCCATTATTGTGGTGGCGGCCGATGACGATGTGATGCCGCAAACGAAGGAGGCCATCAACCACGCGCAAGTGGCAAGTGTTCCGATTGTAATCGCAATTAACAAAATTGATAAGCCCACCGCCAACCCGCAAAAAGTACGCGAGTCGCTTGCGAAAATCAATATTCTGGTGGAGGACTGGGGCGGAAAATATCAGGTACAGGAGATTTCTGCCAAATCGGGAACAGGA
>JBIIVI010000250.1:0-5155 GCA_044339555.1 Cyclobacteriaceae bacterium
AACGATTGGGCAAATTGAATGACGAGCAATTGCGCATTACCACCACGCTGCGCGAAGAAAGTGAACGTTTGTCCAGATTAGTGAACGAGTTGTTAGATATGTCGCAAGCCGAAACCGGAAAAATGAAACTGGCGGTAGCGAACGGCACAGTGGATGATTTGGTGGAGAGGGCGATACAAGGCGTGGCCATGCAGGCGCAACGAAAAAACATCGCCATTGAAAAAATGGTGGCGGACGAATTGCCAACTGTTTTGGTAGACGTTGAGAAAACCATTTGGGTGTTGACGAACCTGCTGACGAACGCCATCCGCCATAGTCCGGAGAATGGCGGGATCGAAATCGCGGCCACGCGAGCCGATCGCCAGGTTCGTATCGATGTAACCGATCACGGAACGGGTATCGAAACCAAATACATGGACCGCCTGTTCGACCGCTTTTTTCAGGTCCCGGGAGCAGTGTCGGGCACCGGGCTCGGCCTCACCATCGCCAAAGAGATCATCGAGGCGCAGCGCGGCACCATTCGCGCCACCAGTGAACTAGGAAAGGGTTCTTGCTTCTCGATTTGGCTGCCGACTGCCGGGTAGCCCCCAGAGATTACCAAATAGAGCGCATTTGCATCCGAATCAAAAAATACCCCAACCCTATTTTCGATAGCAAAGCAAATCAAAAATAGCGTCAAACACCGGCTCGGATAATTCTCCTTTCTTAGCTGGCACATTTTTCCGTTCTTGATTGCTCAACCCGTAACCGTATGAAACTGGCCTCGCTTCTACTCACCTTGCTTGTGTGTTCCTCCCTACTTGCACAACCCGAACGCAATCCAAAGATTCCTTCCGAAAAATACAAGGCCGCTGTGGTCGCAGAGCTCGATAAGAAGTTTCCGGTGTACCGCGGCGTTGCTAAAGATCTTTGGCGCTTCGCGGAGCTAGGCTTTCTGGAAACGCAAAGTTCCGCACGCCTGATGAAGGTATTACAAGACGAAGGGTTTGCGCTCAAAACAGGTGTGGCGGGCATGCCCACCGCGTTTGAAGCCAGCTTTGGAAACAGCGGCCCGGTGATTGGCATTCTGGCCGAGTTCGATGCCCTTCCAGGCTTGTCGCAAGACTCCACGGCCGAACGCAAAGTAGTACACGAAGGCGGTGCTGGCCATGCCTGCGGCCATCACTTATTTGGCACGGCATCCGTGGCCGCTGCCGTGGCGCTAAAAAACTGGTTGAATAAAAACAACCTTCCTGGCACGGTAAAACTTTTTGGCACTCCGGCCGAAGAAGGCGGCTCCGCCAAAGTCTATATGGTGCGCGATGGATTATTCAAAGGCGTGGATGCCGTGCTACACTGGCACCCGTCCAGCAAAAACGATGCAAGCCCGGAGTCGTGCCTAGCCATCAAGCAAACTATCTTCCGTTTTTACGGTCGTTCCGCCCACGCAGCCGCGGCACCGGATAAGGGCCGATCAGCTTTAGATGGACTCGAAGCGATGAACTACATGGTTAATCTCATGCGCGAACATGTGCCGCAGGAAACCCGCATCCACTATGTGATCAACAAAGGTGGTTTGGCCGCCAATGTAATTCCTGATTATGCAGAAGCCGAGTACATGGTGCGCCACCCGGATGCGCGGATGGTGGAAGAAATCTGGAACCGGATCGTGAAGGCGGCAGAAGGTGCTGCCAGCGGAACGGAAACCACGATGAAGTACGAAATCATTTCTGGGTCCTATAACCTGGTGCCCAACGAAACACTGGCCCGGCAGATGTACAACAATCTGCAACAAGTGGGCGGTGTGGTGTACACGCCCGAAGAGATTGAGTTTGGAAAAAAGATTCAGAGTTCGTTTGCCTTCAAGGCACCCGCGTTGGAATCAGCCGCGCAAGTACAACCCTTCCGCACAGGCGGCTTCTTCCCTGCTTCTACGGATGTGGGCGACATCACTTGGGTAGTGCCAACAGCCGGCTTGGGTGTAGCAACGTGGGTGCCGGGTGTACCGGCCCACTCGTGGCAAGCCGTGGCGTGTGGCGGCATGAGCATCGGCTTCAAGGCCATGAACAACGCCTCAAAAGTGTTGGCGATGACGGGCATTGATCTTTTTACGAATCCCGCCCTCCTTGCAAAAGCAAAAAAGGAATTAGCCGACTATGTGGGACCGGGATTCACTTATCAATCGTTGATTGGCGACCGCCAGCCACCGCTGGATTTCAGGAAAGGAAAGTAGTGCCATCGATTTCTTTGCTGCCAGGATGACACCGAAGGCACCGTAACCTGACAGTAGGTTCGGTGTCGGTTCGGTCTTCCTTCGTTGGCAGTTTGGTGTAGCCGGATTTCCGGTGCTTTTACACCATCGGTAAACCGATCGAATATTGGTTAGCTATCTTGGTTGGGTAAAATCAGGAAGCATGAAAAATTTAATGGGTCTTTTTCTATCGTTTACCACGGTTGCAGCGCTTGCACAAGGAACGCAACTGCTTCGGCAACCAACCATCGGCAATAACCAGATCGCCTTCGTCTATGCCAACGACTTATGGATCGTTGGAGTGGATGGCGGTGAAGCAAAACGGCTCACCAGCAACGAAGGCGAAGAAAGCCTGCCCCATTTTTCACCTGATGGACAATGGCTCGCATTCACGGGCCAGTACGATGGCAACACCGACATTTATGTTATTCCCACCGCGGGCGGCCAGCCGCAGCGACTCACCTGGCACCCGGGCCCCGATCAGGTAACGGGCTGGACACCGGAGGGTGACGTGCTCTTTACATCCTCCCGCGAAAGCGTGCCCACCAAAGAGTCGCGTTTCTACACGATCAAACGCACCGGTGGCATGGAAGTAGCGCTGGAAATTCCGCGCACAGTAGCCGGCGAGATTTCGGAAGACGGAAAAATGATTGCCTATCAGCAGATTGGTTTTTGGGATCCGGAGTGGCGCAACTACCGGGGCGGCCAGGCCAAGCCGATTTGGATTGTCGATCTCAAAAACTTATCACTCAAGCAAACTCCGCAAACCGATAACGAGCGGCACACCAATCCGGTGTGGCTCAACAACGTGGTGTACTTCCTGTCGGAGCGCGATTATGCCAACAACATCTGGTCGTTCAACCCGGCCACCAACGACCTGAAACAGCATACCTTCCACAACGACTTCGATGCAAAAAGTCTCGATGCCGGAAACGGCCAAATCGTGTACGAACAAGGCGGCTATCTGCACCTGCTCAACCCGACCACCAACCAAACTAAGCAACTGGTGATAAACGTGCGGGGCGATTTTCATTGGGCGCGCGAACGGTGGGAAGATGTAAGGTCGGCTACATTCGTCAACGCCTCCCTCTCACCTACTGGCCAGCGCGCGTTGTTTGAATACCGCGGTGAGATCATCACCGTGCCCAAAGAAAAAGGTGATGCACGCAACCTCACCCGCAACCCGGGCGCGGCAGACCGCTCGCCTATTTGGTCGCCCGATGGCAAGCGAGTCGCGTGGTTTAGCGATGCCTCGGGTGAATACCAATTGATGGTAGGCGATCAGGAAGGGCTAGAAAAGCCGCGTGCCATTACGCTCCCGAATCCTACATTTTACTTTAAGCCCGCGTGGTCGCCCGATAGTAAATTCATTGCATTCACCGATACTGACTACAATCTGTGGAGTGTGGAGGTGACTACAGGCACTGCCAAAAAAATCGACACCGACAGGTTTGCCCATCCTAACCGGACACTGAATCCGGTTTGGTCGCCCGATAGCAAATGGATTGCCTATGCGCGACTGCTCGACAACCATTACAAAGTGATTAAGGTGGCCAACGTAGAAACGAATCAAATACTTCAGCTTACAGACGGTTTGGCCGATGCCATTTCGCCCGTGTGGGACGCTTCCGGCAAATACCTGTATTTTCTGGCGTCCACGAACTACGGCTTGAACACCGGCTGGTTGGATATGAGCTCGTACGATCGCCCGATCACCCGCGCTTTGTACATGGCGGTATTAAGTAAAGACGACACTTCGCCCCTCGCCCCACGCAGCGATGAGGAAAAAGAAAAGCCCAAGGAAGAAAAGAAAGACGGTACACCCGTAGTGAAAATTGATCTGGATGGGCTCGCCAATCGCATCATGGCGATCGATATTCCCTTACGCAACTATACAGGCCTGCTGCCCGGCCCTGATGGCTACGTGTTCTACTTCGAGCAAGTCGCTAATCAGCAGGGCCAAACCCTGCACCGCTACAACTTTAAAGACCGCAAAACGGAAGTGTACTTATCGCCGGTGAACGATGCCACCGTGAGTCACGACCGCAAGTCGCTACTTTACCGGAGCACGACTACCTGGGGAATTCTAGGCACGTCCGACAACGGCAAGAAAGTAGGCGATGGTAAACTCGAAGCGCTTGCCGGATTCAAAATTAAGGTAAACCCCATGGACGAATGGAAACAAATCTTCCGCGAAGGCTGGCGCTACCAGCGTGATTTCCTGTATGTGAACAACGTACACGGTGCACCCTGGAACGATGTCTACAAATGGTATAGCCCGTGGATCGATCATGTCCGGCACCGAACTGACTTGAATTACGTAGTGGATATCTTGGGTGGCGAAGTGGCCGTGGGACACTCTTATACCAATGGAGGTGATTTTCCTGAGGTGAAATCTGTACCCATCGGGTTGCTTGGCGCGGACTACGAAATCGACAAAGGACTGTATCGCTTCAAGAAGGTGTATCTGGGCGAAAGCTGGAATCCCGAACTCAAAGCACCGCTGCGCGAGCCCGGCGTATCCATTCCAGCGGGCGACTACCTGCTGGAAATAAACGGAGTTACCGTTACAGCCGCCAATAATTTATATCAGTACTTCGAGGCCACTGCGGGTAAACAAACCAAAATTAAAGTAAACAGTAAACCCGGGCCCGAAGGCGCGCGGGTGGTTACGGTGGTGCCGGTAGAAAGCGAAAACCAACTCCGCATGATGGATTGGGTGGAGAGCAACCGCAGAAAAGTAGAAGAACTCTCGAAGGGACAACTGGCCTATGTGTACGTGCCCAACACCGGCCAAGGCGGGTACACCTACTTTAACCGGTATTATTTTGCGCAGCAAGATCGCAAGGGGGCGATCATCGATGAGCGAAACAACGGTGGTGGTTCGGCAGCCGACTACATGGTGGATATCATGGCACGCGAACT
>JBIIVI010000251.1:0-5125 GCA_044339555.1 Cyclobacteriaceae bacterium
GGCCTCGCGGGTACGTTGCGGAATTTCGCCTTTGTTGGATCCGAAGTTGGAGTACGACAACACCGCCATGCGGGGCTCCACATTAAAGAACCTCACGCCTTGGGCAGCTAATCCAATGATATCGACTAGTTCCTCGGGCGAGGGGTCTACATTTACGGTGCAATCCGCAAAGAAAAAATTCCCGCGTTTGCTCATCATGATGTACATACCCGCTACCCGCTTAGCGTCATCGGCTGTACCAATGATTTGAAGCGAGGGCAAAATCGTTTCGGAGTAGTCTTTGGTAAGCCCTGATACTAATGCATCCGCATCGCCCGCTTCTACCATCATGGCGCCAAAATAATTGCGGTCTTGCAAGCGCTTCAGGCAATCTTTATGGGTTAACCCTTTGCGCTGCCGTTTTTGGTACAACGCATCGGCATACCGCTCTACCAAAGCCACTTCTTCGCGGGGATAATAAATCGGGCAATCGTTCAGGTCGAGTTGATGTTTTTTGCAAAGCTCCTCAATCTCCAACCGGTTGCCGAGCAAGATGGGCTGGGCAATGCCTTCATCACGCAACACTTGCGCAGCCTTCAGGATTTTATGATGATTGGCTTCGGCAAACACTACGCGTTTCGGATTTTGCTTAGCGCGATTAATCACATTCGACATAAATTTTTGGTCGATGCCGATCCGCCTCTTTAGTTCATCTTGATAAGCGGCCCAATCGGTAATCGGGTGGCGGGCTACACCAGACTCAATGGCAGCTCTGGCAACGGCTGGAGAAATGACCGAAATCAACCGTGTGTCCATCGGTTTCGGGATGAGGTACAACCGGCCAAACTGAAGTTTGTCTACGCCATACGCCTTCGCAACGAAATCGGGTACTGACTCTTTTGCCAGCGCTGCGAGTGCTTTTACAGCGGCCAACTTCATCGCTTCGTTTATTTCGCTCGCCCGCACATCCAGCGCTCCGCGAAAAATGTACGGAAAGCCCAATACATTATTTACCTGGTTCGGATGGTCGCTGCGCCCGGTGGCCATGATGATGTCTTCGCGTGTTTTGACGGCCAAGGAATAATCAATTTCCGGGTTGGGATTAGCCAGTGCAAAAACAATCGGGTTGGCATTCATGGCCAACAAATCTGCGGGCGTGATGGCATCGGCCACCGAAAGCCCTACAAAAACATCGGCCCCGTTCATGGCCTCCTGCAACGTGTGTACGGGCAGCTCGGTAGCAAAAGCGGCCTTCACCTCATCCAGGCCGGGACGATCTTGTCGGATCACACCTTTGCTGTCGCACATGATGATGTTCTTCGGGTTCGCCCCGAGTGCGATGTACAACTTGGTGCACGAAACCGAAGCGGCCCCGGCTCCATTGATCACAATCCGAATGTTATCGATGTTTTTCCCAACCAACTCCAACGCATTCAAAAGTGCTGCACTGGAAATGATGGCTGTGCCATGTTGGTCATCGTGCATGATGGGAATGTGCATTTGCTCGCGCAGGGCCTGTTCGATCTTAAAGCACTCCGGTGCCTTGATGTCCTCCAGATTAATGCCTCCGAACGTGGGCTCCAGCGACTTCACAATTTTGATGAAAGCATCCGGATCGGATTCCGCTATTTCAATATCGAAACTATCGATGCCTGCATATTTTTTGAAAAGAACCGCCTTTCCTTCCATCACGGGCTTGGCTGCTTCTGGGCCAATATTGCCCAAACCCAGCACAGCGGTGCCATTGGAGATCACGGCCACCAGATTGCCTTTGGCTGTATATTTATAAACATCCTCCGGATGGGCCGCAATCTCTTTGCAGGGCTCGGCCACCCCGGGTGAGTAAGCGAGGGCGAGATCGCGTTGAGTGCTTAGGTTTTTGGTGGGAACTACTTCAATTTTTCCAGGTTGCCCTTGCATGTGATACTGCAACGCATCCTGCTTTCTGATTTTACCAGCCATAAGCTGGCAAATTACAAAAACATCGGGTGAATGAAACCTCTGCGCGGCAAGCTGCTAGGGAGCCGTTTTCTCAGGACTTTCTTTTGGGATTTCGCCACTCAACCGAAAAGTGAAAATAATAGCTTCTAACTCGCGCATGATTTCTCGCTGCTCGCGATCGGGCGAAAACGTAAATCCTTCGATATAATAAAACTGCTGAGTGCCTTCATCTACCATGGCAAAACCCAAAAACGGGCCGCCCATCGATTTGGTGTTGGTACGCCAAAGACCACGTAATTCCACACCAAAGTGATTGTTGAAGCTAACCTTTCGCGCTTCTACCGGGATAAAAGGAACTTCCGTTTCGGTGACGAGATACGAGTCGGACACGTCGGGATCTTCAAACAAATACTTTTGGCAAACCTGATTTCGGAATTCGATCAGTTTCTCTTTTGTAAATTGTTCTTGCGAGGTGTAGGGAGCACGGGCAATGAACACATTGCGATCGTCCCGGGGATTCATTTGTCGCACCCAACAAAAGTCAGGATTGCGCTCTACGAGTTTATACCCAAAGGGCACGTGCAGGTCTGCCTGATAGTTTTGTTGTAGCCAACTGCTCATTCCCTTTAACCGCCCGCTCTTCATTAGTGACTTGGCGAGGCGGCTGATTTCAGTCTTATTAAAAAAATCGACCAACCGGGGGGAGTTGCGGCTGACTTTATCCATCAACTCTTTTTCGGTACGTGCGAAAAGAAACATCACTTCTTGTCCGTTAGCAAAAAGATTAGCTTGAGTAGTGACAAACAGAGAGGTATCTGTCTTGATTTTTTCAAGCGACTCGGGGCTGTAGAGCTTTCGCAAGGTGGACGACCCCGGGCCGCGCCCATCGAGTGTAGTAACAAAAATGATGTTTCTGCGCTGCTTCAGAACAAAGTTGAGCTTTCGGGGATCTATCCAACGGGTGCGAAAAATGCTTTCTTCACGCGGCAGACCGCGCATCTCGGCATTAAAAACCGAGTCGAGCAAATCACCAAGGGGCCCCTCCCACTGGAGTGAATCCATGACCAAATATACATCCCCCGAAATGCCTGTGGCCGGGGGCAGGCTTTGCGCACTCTTTTCTTTCGAGCAAGATGCGAGCATGGCAATTGAAGCTAGAAAAAGTATAAAACGATTCATACGTATAAAGTCGTATCTGTAATGCCCAGCGCTCCAAATGGTCACAATCGGTTATCCCAATTTCAAGGTTTGACCCGGCTGTAGTTTGGAAGTGCTAAGGTTGTTCAGATTTTTCAGTTGATCAATCGTAAGGCCGGTACGCTTTGAAATTTCCCACAAGGTATCACCAGGTTGTACCACATAGGTTTTTCCAAGCTGGTTGCTGTCGTTCAGCTTCACTATTTGGCGCGTAGCTACCGCGGGATGCGTGGGCAATACCCAAATAGTAAGCCGCTGGCCGGTACGGATCAGGTTTCCACTCAATTTGTTCCAAGTACGAAGGTCGGCCACGCGAACTCCGTGCCGCATCGCAATACCGCCCAATACTTCGCCCGAACGTACGCGGTGCACAATCATTTCGCGCCCGAACGTGCTGCCCGTGACACGTTGCGCCACGGCTTCTACTTGCGACCGATTTGCGCGATGGGCCGAGTCGAGAATAGCGAAGCGGTTGTCTTTTAGACGGGCGATAGCTTGCTTGGGTAACGCCACTTCAAATCGTTTTCCGTTTTGAGGTAGTGCGTTTTGCGCGATCCACGGATTGAGCCGATGAATATCTTCCATGCACGTGCCCGTCAATTTCGCCAGGGTTTCGAGGTGTGTATAGCGCTGAATATGCACCGTATCGAAAGGCATTACTTCCTCCCGGGCATCCTCAAAAATATTGTGTGCTTCCGCATAGTTGAGGGCATACATAACCGCCACAAATTGTGGCACATAAGCGCGCGTTTCGCGGGGCAGGTACGGATAGATGTCCCAGAAATTTCTTTTATAGCCAGCTCTTCGGATCGCTTTGCGAACGGTGCCAGGACCTGAATTATAGGCAGCGAGGGCGAGCTCCCAATCGTTAAACATGCCATGGAGCTGTAGCAGAAAGCGACAAGCTGCGTCTGTTGATTTTTCCGGATCCATGCGGTCATCCGTGTACCAGTCGTGGCGTAGCCCCATGTTTCGACCTGTGCTGCTGATAAACTGCCAGAGACCTACTGCCCGTGCGCGGGAAACTGCCCGTGGATTGAGGCCGCTTTCAACAATGGCCAGGTATTTCAACTCGTCTGGCAGGCCATATTTTTTCAGATACTTTTCAAATAGGGGAAAGTACAAGTCTTTCTTGCGCAGGATCATGCGCGTATAGGCGCGATCCTTGATCAAAAAGAAATCAATGAAGGAATGAATCCGGTCGTTATAGGTGAGCGGAATCGTTTTCTCGATGCACTGAAGCCGATCAGCAATGACCTGGGGCGAATCGCCGGCCGGTACAAACTCGGCTGAATACGTTTGGACAAACTGATACTGGAGTGAATCCGCCATAGCCGCAATAGCCAACGTATCTTCTATGGGCGCTTCTTCTTCCTGAGCCCAGCTCCAAATCGGCAACAAGACGGTGAAAAGCACCAGTCCGCGCCAGCTGTTTCGATTGCGTTTCGCGTTAATGTTGCGTCTGTCTGACAAAGGCCAATAGTTTTTGTTCCTGAAAATCATCTGCCATCAGTTGCAATCCAATGGGCAACTGGTGTTGATCTAATCCGCAAGGTACAGAAATAGCCGGAACTCCGGCAACGTTGGCCTGCACGGAGTACAAGTCGGCCAGGTACATCTGTACAGGATCTGCGGTAAGTTCTCCTAATCGAAAGGCGGTGGTAGGCGTGGTGGGCATTAACACAAAATCATGAGTTTGAAAGAGCGCACGTGTTGCTTCACGAATGCGCATCCGAACACGCTGAGCCTGCGTGTAGTAGGCATCGTAATACTGTGCACTCAACACATACGTACCCAAGAGAATTCTTCGTTGCACTTCTTTTCCAAACCCCTCGGCTCTGGACTTTGTGTAGAGCGAATGTATATCGCTAGCCAACGCGGTGCGATGTCCGTAACGCACGCCATCGTAGCGCGATAAATTGGCGCTGGCTTCCGCCGTAACGAGTACGTAATAGGTTGGCAGCACATATTCCAATAACGGAAAATCAACGGGTTCAACTTGGTGCCC
>JBIIVI010000252.1:0-5113 GCA_044339555.1 Cyclobacteriaceae bacterium
GGTTTTAATCTCCGGCTGGATGCTCTTGGATTCAACCGTTTCATGAACGTAGGCGATGCGGTATTTTTGAGGTGGTGCCGGAATCGAGTATGATGGAACGGGTTGGCGGCTAACCGTGCTGTCCTTCTCGTCAGCTCCGGCAATCACTTGCAACACTTTCGACAAGTGATCGAGATCGAATGCCAAGATGCCCACACAATCAAACGAGGAGGCATAAGCCAACAGACCATAGCGGGATACACGACCGTAAGTGGGTTTCAGTCCGTAAATGCCACAAAACGCAGCAGGCTGGCGCACCGACCCGCCCGTATCGGAACCGATCGATACATCGCACATGCCCGCCTGTACGGCTACCGCCGAGCCTCCACTCGAGCCGCCCGGCACGCGCGTGGGATCAGCCGCATTTCGGACCGGACCAAAAGAAGAATTTTCATTGGAAGAGCCCATAGCGAATTCATCGCAATTCTGCCGACCGATAATGACGGCATCTGCCGCCACCAGGCGTTCTACCACGGTGGCATTATACGGGGACAAATATCCATTTAGAATTTTGCTGGCTGCTTGTACAGGATGGTCGCGATGCGCAAAAACATCTTTCAAGCCAACTACCAGGCCGGCCAACGCTCCGGCTGAACCCGACTGAATTTTCAGGTCGACTAACTCGGCTTGTTGCAAAGCCTCGGCCTCGTAAACTTCTACAAACGCATTTAAATGCTGATGCTTCCGGATGGCCTGTAGATAAGCGACCACCTTAGCGGTGCAGGAGGAAAAAGAAGTGGTGCGGCTAACTAGGTTCGAAGTAGATTCGGCTACCGGCACGTGTTACTTACCGTCTTCGATCTTGCCGGCTTCTTTTGCGGGTGCTTCAATATCCCGCTTTACATCACTCATCGCATCTTTAAACTCGCGAACGCCTTTGCCCAACCCCTTCATGAATTCAGGAATCTTACGCGCACCGAAAAACACCAGAATAAAAACTCCGATGAGCAGAATTTCCTGAAATCCCAAATTTCCCAAAAAAGCAAACACGGTACTCATACTCTTTTTGATTATAGCCTGTAAAGATACGGTTAATTTGACAACCCCCAAACGCTAGCGCATGCTGGACAACCACAGTTGCGGATCCAACGGCTGGCTGCTTTTGTAGATTCGAAAACGCAACTCGGAGAAGCCCTCGAAGTTGGTGTTTAGTTGCCCGATTTCCTGCTGCGTGTTAACTGTTTGCCCCATAGTAACAAACACCTCGCGCAATCCCGCATATACGGTAAAATAATCGCCATGATTAACGATCACCGATTTACCAATCCCTTCGGTAATCGCCACGCGTGTTACCTTTCCTTTAAACACACATTTCACTTTCTCATCGCGCTTGGTTTGTATGTTGATTCCATCATTCTGGATCACAATACCGCGCAGAACCGGATGATTCTGGCGGCCAAAATGCTGCGATACGAAGCCCGAAGCGGGCCAAGGCAATTTGTTGCGATTGTCTTCGAACGAACTGGAAAGCGCCAAACTTTCTTCTGTTTTCGCGGGCACCGCTTTTTTTGCACTGGCTGCTTTTTCGCGGGCCTCACGCTCAGCCCGCGCAATTTCTTCACGGATGATGTCTTCTATCTGCTTATCGAGGCGTGCAACTGCTCGCTTCGTTTCATCCAGTTCCCTGCGCAAACGTTTTTCTTCTTTTTGCAGATTGCGCACCAAACCGCGTTGCTGATCTTTTAGCCTCGTAAGCTGGCGACTTTCGTTTTCTTCTTCCGCCAACAAAACACCTTTATTGTTCTTGATGATTTCCGTTTGCCGCACCTGCATGCCCAATAACTCTTGCATCTTTCGGATGGCTTTGGTCTGATCCTGGCGCACCTGGCCATACTGCTCGAAATACCGCAACCGCATAACCATTTGATCGAACGAAGAAGCCGAAAACAAAAATAGCAGTTGATCAATCTTGCCACTCGCTCGTTGGGCCGCCAGCAGCATTTTTCGATATTCTTCTTTCAACTGATTAAGATCTTTTTCCATCGAATAAATCAAATCGCTGTTTTCCCGGATATCTGAGTCCAGCAAACTGATTTCCGATTTGATGCCATTGATGAGTTCTTCCTGCTGACGAATGCGTTGATTCAACGCACTAAGTTCACCCAGCGAAACTTTTTTCTGCTCGGTAGTCTCTTCCAGAATGCGCTGCGTTTCCTGAATCTTTTCCAGGTTGCGCTGCTTCTCTTTTTGTAGCTGCGATTTTAACTTTTGGCCCGTTACGACTCCTGCCAAAACCAAGGCCGCCAGCAGTAGTGATGCCCTACCTGCGATCATATTTGCGGGGTATGTTAAAAGGAAACTTCAATTCCTTGTCGCCCACCTCTGCTTTGTTGTATTCAAACGTAATGGTATTGCTGATCAAGCCGCCCACGGTTTTGTAAAAAATCGAGATCGAGCCATTGTAGGGAAAAATCTTCGGGCCCACCGCCTGAAAGTTGCTGTATTCGATGTTCAGGGTGTTTTGTGTTTGTGATTCCTTCAACTCCACACGTTCCAACTTGGAGCTGGCCATGTTGACGTAGTTGCGGATGGAAATAGAGCCCTCGGTCTGGGCCAGCAGGTTAAACGACATGTCCGTGGTTACCACATCGGTAGGTTGCCGCGTTTTAATGAGGTTGCCGAGTGCTGCGGATTGGATGACCTGGTAGGTGATCGGAAAATTGAAGCGTTTAGACAGCTCCTCGTAGGTAAAAACAAAGTACTCTTTGTCCAACGTACTCACTACAGTGATCGAATCCCGATTGATCAAAGCCTTTCCACCCTGTACACCTACCACACTAAATGTCATCCAAATGACGCTGTCTTTGCGGATGCGGATGTTGGCTTTTACTTCGCGTTCTTTCTTGTCGTCTTTGAAGTTGATTTTCGCTTTTCCCTGAAAGTAGTCAAAATCGATCTCTTCAATATTCAGCGTGCGCTCAGGCGTTGTTACGGCCGGGGCAATCACTTTCTTACTGCACGCAGTCAGAAAAAAAACTGCACTTGCCAGCACACCAATCGTAAGAAAAACTGATCCCCGTTGCTTTGCCACTATAGAAACTCGTTGGTTCGATTTCGCCACGGCAAAAATAATCAATAGAGTTTTCTATCGAGAATCTTTTTTCGAAGCGTTTCGTTGTTGGCATCCATGGCTTGGGCCTTCTGCCATTGTTGTACCGCCTCCTGGGTCTCGCCCAGCTTGTATAAGATGTCGCCCAAGTGCTCAAAGTACACCGCGCTCTCTCCATCCAAAGCAATGGCCTTTTCAATGAAGCGCCGGGCTTCCTTATACTTCTCGCGCATGAAGAGCACCCAGGCGTGGGTATCTAAAAATGCTGCGTTGTCAGGATTTTCTTTCACTAATTGCGTAGACATTCGCTCGGCTTTTTCGAGACCCTGCTTCCGCAGGGCCAAATAGTAGCTGTAGTTATTCAACACAATGGCGTTCGCAGGATCTACCTGAAGCACCGCTTCATAGGCCAAGTCGGACTTGGCATACTCTTGTAATGCCTGGTACGTATCACCCAAAAGCGCATTGATCTCCTTCTGCAAGCCCAGATTGCCAGAAGCAAGTTTCTTTCCTTGCTCCAGCGCTTGTGCCGCAGGCCGATACCGTTTTTTCAAGAATTGGCCATACCCTTGGAAGTAATAGAGCTCCGGCTGGTTGGGAAACAATTCCAACGCCTGATCGGCATGAGTCAAAAGACTATCCGCTAGGTTCTGTTGCGACTCCAACAACAGCAGGTTTTGCCAAACTTCAAATTGCGTGGCTCCCTGTTGCGTGGCCTGTGAATACAATGCTGTTGCCCGGGCGGGATTGCGAAGCAACATCTCGAGATCTGCTGTAACGATGAATGCCTGCACCTCTTCGGGATGAAGTTCCAATAGCTTGTCGGATAACCTTCGCACAAACGCGACCGTGGCGGGATCTTCTTTACCGGAAGCTATTTGACCACCGAGTATAGAGTTATACGTGCCAACTACCAGCACCTTGCTGGCAACATCCGCGGCAGGATCATTAAAGTTGTGCCACAACAGTTGTTGGGATTGCTCGATCTGACCATTGTCGCGCAAAAGTCCTGCTAACAAAAACCGGGCATTCGAGGAAAGGGCGTTTTCCTGAAGGTATTTCTCCAACAATTCAATGGCTTTCGCGCGACTTTTATGTTGCGCTGCTAACTGAATGTAATCAAACAGATATCTCTCATCATCAGGAAAGGCGGCATATAGCTTCTCAGCCTCGGTCACGGCTTCGTTTGCACGACCTTGTTCCAGGTAAATTCGCTGTTTTTGAGTGGAGGTCGTCTCCTCCACGCCCACCACGGTTTCGATCTGGTTGTAAACCCGAATGGCCTCGTTCGGCTGATTGTCGTACAGATAAAACGCAGCCAGGTTGTACAAGTACTCTTCGGTGCCTGGCACTTCTTTCACCAGTGCTTCCAACACCTGTTGTGCCTTTTTGAACTCCAGCAGGCCGCCATAGATCTCAGCCGCCTGAACGTAATAGAATTTATTTTTTTTCTCCAGCCGCAATGCCCATTCTATTTCGGAAGCAGCCCTGCGCAAGTCTTCGGTGTTCTGCTTTTTGCCCAATACTTCCGCCAGCTTAAAGTGAATCGCGGCCGAGTTGGGTTGCAGATCGGACGCCTGCTGGAAGTACATCAGCGCCTTGGCGTAATCTTCAAGAATGAAATGCTTTTGTCCTTCGGTGAATAGAAACTCTACTTCCTGCTGCTCGGCGCGACCCGATGGCGGTTGCGCACGTTTCTTCTGCGCATTCAGGTCAAAAAAAAATGCCATCGCCACGGCGATAACGCTCACAAAAATGGATGGGTTTCTCTTCAATGTACAGTGCTATAATCTCCCAGACTAACATCGTCTGTCTGGCCGGTAAAAGTAACGAAATTGCCGACCATGCTGTTGCGAAGCTGCGCATCGCGGATCACAGCATCTTTTTGGATGATGGAGTTAACGATACGCGAATCCGTGACAGTAGTGCGCTCGCCTACCGATACGTGGGGCCCGATTACTGAATTCTCGATCACAGCACCTTCCCCCACAAAACAGGGCGGTAGAATGGTTGCGTTGCGCAAAA
>JBIIVI010000011.1:0-24478 GCA_044339555.1 Cyclobacteriaceae bacterium
TTACGATGCGCATGTTCGCGGAAGAACGAAAAATGGGCACACTGGAATTACTACTCACCCGGCCAGTAACGGTTGGCCAGATTGTGTTGGGAAAATACGCGGCGGTAGTTGCACTCAGCCTCCTCACATTATTGCCCACAGTATTGTACTACGTTACGCTCTATCAGCTGGGCAATCCCACAGGAAACTTGGATACATCCGGCATCGTGGGGTCGTACATCGGACTGATTTTTATGGCGGCGCTATTTGGGGCAGTTGGACTGTGGGCTTCTTCACTCACCTCGAATCAAATCGTTGCGTTCTTAGTGGCGGCCTTCTTTTGTTTCTTATTGTATGCCGGGATGGATTCGCTGGCGGATTTGTTAAACGCAGGAACCTGGAACCTGTACGTAAAGCAGCTGGGGGCCTCCTACCATTATGAGGCAATGAGTTTGGCACTGATTGATAGTCGGGATATAATTTATTTTGTCTCGATGGTGGGTTTGTTTCTTTTTTTTACGGTGCTGCGGATCAAACATAGCGTATGAGCAGGGCGCGAACATGGGGGCTTTGGTTGTGGGCGGCTAACGCGTTTGCTTTCGTGGTGCTGGTGAACCTGGCCTCGCAGCGGCTGTTCTTTCGTTGGGATCTCACCGAAGAAAAAAAGTACTCCATCCAACCGGCCACCCGCACCATTCTGCAATCGCTGGGCCAGCCGGTTTTCGTAGAAGTTTTTTTGGCAGGCGATCTGAATGCCGGGTTTACGCGATTGCAAAAATCCGTGCGCGAAACACTGCGCGAGTTTGAAGTGTACTCCCACCACCAAGTGCAGTTTGTATTTACCGATCCGCTGCAAGCGAAAAGCCAGCAAGCACAGGCAGAGTTTATGCAATCACTGGCGGAGTATGGCATCAAGCCGATCAACATCGTTGAAAACAAAAACGGTCAGCGATCGGAGCGCCTGGCTTTTCCGGGAGCCACCATCACGATGAATGGCGTAGTGGCGGGCGTGAACTTATTGAAGGGCAACCGGGCCCTCAACTCGCAGCAAGTGTTGAACCAGTCGGTGGAAGTAATCGAGTTCGAACTTATCAATGCGATCTACAAACTGGCCAACGAGCAACCGCGAAAAATTCTTTGGCTCACCGGTCAGGGCGAGGCGACCGACGCGGCTGTTGCCGGGTTTACCGGTGCGCTCGAAGCACAGTATCTATTAGAATCTGTACGTCTGCCGGACGTAAACGAATTGCCGGCTGGCGATCTGTTGATTGTTGCCAAGCCTACCAAACCGTTTTCGGAGGTGGATGTGTTTAAGCTCGATCAGTACCTGATGCGGGGCGGAAAAATTCTTTGGCTGGTAGATGCGTTGGATGCGAGCATGGACAGCGTGGCCTTCGAAAACTATTTTGCCATGCCGATGACCCTCGGCTTGGAGAGCGCTTTTTTCAAGTATGGATTTCGGATCAACCCCGATCTGGTGCAAGACCGCTTCGCAGCGATGTACCCAATCGTGACCGGCATAGTGAACGGACGGCCACAAATGCAACCAATCCCGTGGCCTTTTTTTCCGCTGGTGAATAACTATGCCGATCATCCCATCACCCGCAACCTGGACGCGGTGTACACGCGGTTTATCAGCTCCATCGATACCGTGAAATCAGTAGGTATAAAAAAGACAGCCCTTTTTGGCTCAACACCCTATTCGCGGAAACTGGCAGCGCCTGTAAAAATCAGCGCCAACGATTTACGCAAGTCTCCACCCGATTCTTCCTTCCGGCAAGGCGTTATTCCAATGGCGTATTTGCTGGAGGGGCAATTCACCTCCGTGTTTAAGAATCGTTTTTTACCTGCGGGCACGAATGCTACCAACTTTGTACCAGAATCGGTCCCCACAAAAATGGTAGTAATTGCTGATGGTGACATCTTTTCCAATCCCGTGAAGGATGGCAAACCACAACCGCTCGGCCAAGACCCGTTTGCCGACTATGTTTTTGCAAACGAAGAATTGGCACTGAACATCGTGGCCTACCTCACCGATGAAAAAGGGCTGATTCAGGCGCGCAGCAAACAAATAAAAATGCGCCCGCTCGATCCCACGAAAGTGCGGGCAGATGGGTTCTTCTGGCAGACGGTGAACCTGGTGGCTCCGATCGCACTGTGGCTGGTGGTGGGTCTTGTATTTCATTTCGTGCGCAAGCGTAAGTATGCCAGCTTTCCAACTGAACAAGTATGAGTAAGCAAAACCGGATCTTGATCATAACGCTTACGCTGATGATAGCGGCCATTGTGTGGCTACTGCGTTCTTCCGGCACTTCGGGCAACCCCGTGGATGCTGATTTGTTCCGGGTGGACCAGCAAAATGAAGTAGATCGGGTACAACTGGTTTCAGCAACTGATTCGATTGAGTTGAACTTCTCCGGGGCTCGGTGGCAGGTAAACCAGACTTTTGCGGCTGACCGCCGGATGATCAAAGTTTTTTTCGCAGCTCTTGATCAAGTGCGGCCGGTTCGCGAAGTGCTGGGTACTGAAGCGGACTCCGCTCGCCAATGGTTGCAACAAAAAGGAGTAGCCGTTTCGCTTTTCAAAAATGATCAGCTCGTTTCCACATTTAGAGCAGGTGGCAATCCAGCCAAAACGCTCGCCTATTTCCGCCACGCTGATGGATCGTTGTACGCGATACAAATTCCAGGGTATCGGGTTTATGCCAGCGGGATTTTCGAGACGGAGTTAGCACAATGGCGTGATAAACGCCTGTTTGATTTCAATTGGCAAAACTTTAAATCCCTCGCCCTTATCTCACGCGAAAGCGCTCAGAATTTCGAGATCAGTTTTAATGGAAGTGCTTTTGGGATTGCTGGAATGGAAACCGACACGGCCCGATTGAACTCGTACCTGGACGATGTTTCGCTCATGGCCGCCGATGCATTCTACCAGCCCGGAACATCAGTTCAGTTGGACAGCTTGTTGCAAACTCCGGCTGCTTTCGAAATCCAAGTGCAGGATGTTGGCAGTCGCACCTATCGCCTGGAAGTTTTTTCTCCACGAGCAAAAACCGAAGCCATTGCGGGTCGCCTCAACGGTGAGCCGCTGTTGTTGAGTCGCGAAAAAGCCGCCATTCTGGCAAAAAAGAAAAGCTACTTTCAACGCACCACCAACCGCCAAACACCGCCTTTTTGAGGGCTTAACTGCGTTTTTAGGATACCATTTTCTTTCTATCTTTACCGCCTCTCTTTGGGGAGTTGCTAACAACCACAAAACCAAAATTTTACAATGAAGTTTATCGTCAATTCCAGTTACTTGCTCAAGCAACTGTCGCATATCAATGGAGTGATTACCACCAATCCTGTGGTGCCGATTTTGGAAAATTTTTTATTCGAGATCGAAAAAAACAAACTAACTGTTACGGCCTCCGATCTGCAAACGTCCATGATCACGGAAGTGCAGGTAGAATCCAAAGAAAAAGGAAACATTGCGGTGCCAGCCCGGATTCTGTTGGACACGTTAAAAAATCTGCCCGACCAACCGGTAACTTTTTCGGTAGACGAAACCTCGTACAGCATCGAAATCAGTTCCGACAACGGACGTTATAAACTTGCGGGCGAAAACGCGACCGACTTCCCCAAAGTGCCCGCGGTATCAAACGACTTTAATGCATTGCTCAGCTCGGATGTATTGAGTCGGGCCATCAACAATACCATTTTTGCCACCAGCAGCGATGAGTTACGGCCTGCGATGACGGGTGTGTACGTGAACCTGGGCGAAAAAAATACCACGTTTGTAGCTACCGACGGCCACCGATTGGTGCGTTACCGCAGAACCGATATCAAATCCGACAATGGCAACACCATCATCATTCCGCGTAAGGCACTCAATCTGCTGAAGGCTACGTTGCCCACGGAAAATACGGATGTCAGCATTGACTTTAACGCTTCCAATGCGTTTTTCAAGTTTGGAAATATCCGCATGATTTGCCGCTTGATTGATGAGCGTTTCCCGGATTACGAAAATGTCATCCCAGCAACGAACACGATCAAGATGACCATCAACCGCTCCGAGTTTCTTGGTTCGCTAAAGCGGATCTCGATCTATGCAAACAAAACCACCCACCAGGTGCGGTTGAAGATTACTGGCAGCGAATTGCAGGTGTCGGCCGAAGATTTGGATTTCTCCAACGAAGCGAACGAACGCCTATCCTGCGAGCATGAAGGCGAGGACATCGAAATCGGATTTAACGCACGCTTTTTGGTAGAAATGCTATCAAATCTGGATTCGGAACAAATTCGGTTGAACATGAGCGCACCCAACAAGGCAGGCGTAATTTTCCCGGCCGAAAAAGACAAGAATGAAGATATTCTGATGTTGGTGATGCCGGTGATGCTGAACCAATACGTGTAACGAATCGAAAAACCTACCACGAAAAGCCCTTTGCACACGCAAAGGGCTTTTTTTATTGGGTCAAAAAAATGGGGGTTACATTTTGGTTTGATGTGTCATCCAAATGAAACTATCTTGGCTTCGTATTAACTGTTATGGAATCGTACTCCGATTGGTGGAATAGCTTATCGCTGGTGTTGCGGGTGTATTGGTTGGTGGCTGTGCCCTTCACCATCTTTTTCCTGATTCAATTGATTACTTCTTTTCTGGGCACCGATGGCCCCGATGATTTGCCGGATGCGGAGATTGAAGCCGATCACGGCATCGGTTTCCAGTTTTTCACACTTAAAAATCTGGTGGGATTTTTTACCGTGTTCGGTTGGACAGGCATTGCCTGCACCGAATCAGACCTTTCACTAGCCGCCACCATCACCATTTCCGTACTTGCCGGCTTGGCCATGATGGGCATTATGGCCGGACTTTTCTATCTGCTCATGCAAGCCAATGCAGACGGAACCATGAAATTTCAAAAAGCAGAGGGCCAGGTAGGCGAAGTTTATTTGTCAATACATGCCAAACGCGGCGGCATCGGTAAAGTGCAGGTGAAGGTGATGGGCGTATTGCGAACTCTGGATGCCATCACGGATGATGCCGAAGACCTCAAAAACGGCCAGATCATCAGCGTGGCAAAAGTTTTAAGCAATAACATTCTATTAGTTACTGCTAAATAATATCTTTCTCTTCTTAAATCAATAGTAGTATGGAGTACTTGCTTCCCGTAGTTGTCCTAACCGGGCTATTCGTTTTTGTAATGATTACCACGGTGTTACGCAGATACAAGCGTTGTCCGTCCGATCGCATTCTGGTGGTGTATGGCAAAGTAGGTGGCGGTGGTTCGGCCCGATGTATTCACGGCGGGGCCGCCTTTATTTGGCCGGTATTTCAGGATTACGCATTCATGGATTTAACGCCAATCTCCATTGAGGTAAACCTGACGAACGCACTGAGTAAACAAAACATTCGCGTAGACGTGCCCTCAAAATTCACCGTAGGTATTTCTACCGAAACGGGTGTAATGGAAAATGCGGCCGAACGGTTGCTGGGTTTACAGCGTCAGGATGTACACTCATTAGCCCACGATATTATAGTAGGCCAGATGCGTTTGGTGGTAGCGATGATGGATATCGAAGAAATCAACACCAACCGTGATAAATTCTTGCAAAATGTGGCCCACAACGTAGAGGCCGAGTTGAAGAAGATTGGCTTGAAGCTGATCAACGTTAACATAACCGATATCAAAGATGAAAGTGGTTACATCGCTGCTCTTGGTAAAGAGGCTGCTGCCAAAGCAATCAATGAAGCGAAAATTCGGGTAGCTGAACAAGAACGCTTGGGTGACATCGGTAAAACAGAAGCAGAAAAAGAACGCGATATCAAAGTGGCCGAGATGGTGCGCGACCGGGATACGCAGGTGGCGGTTACTATTAAGGACAAGGAGGTTTTGATTGCGGGTGCGAAGCGCGATGAGCAAATCGGAAAGGTAGAAGCGGAACGCGACACACGCATCAAATCAGCAGAAGCGAACGCATTGGCAGTAACAGGCGAAAACACCTCCAAGATCGCGATCGCCAATTCGGACTCAGAACGTAGGGAACGGGAAGCCGAAGCGCTTCGCAAGGCGATTGCAGCCGAGAAGGTGCAAAGCGCAAAGGCGTTGGAAGAGGCGTACACAGCCGAGCAACGCGCTGAACAAGCACGCGCTGAACGCGAACGTGCATCGCAGAATGCCAATATTGTGGTGGCCGCTGAAATCCAAAAACAGAAAGCGATCATTGAAGCACAGGCTCAGGCCGAGCAGTTGCGCGAGAAGGCCAAGGGAGAAGCCGATGCGATCTTTGCCAAGTTGGAAGCCGAAGCACGTGGTATGTTTGAAATCTTAACCAAGCAGGCGCAGGGATTGCAACAAATTGTGAAAGCCTCAGGCGACAATCCACGCGATGCTGTATTGTTGCTGATTGTGGATAAACTTCCGGAATTGGTGCGCTTGCAAACCGAGGCCATTAAGAACATTAAAATTGATAAGCTTACTGTGTGGGATGGCGGGACTGCTACAGGGGATGGTAAAACCTCCACCGCCAACTTCATTTCTGGATTATACAAGTCGGTACCGCCTTTGCAAGAAATCTTTAACATGGCCGGCATGGAACTGCCAGACTATTTGAAAGGAAAGTCGGCCGAAGAGTTGAAACAGCTAGCGGAAGAAGTAAAGCAGCGCGCGAGCGGAGAATCCAAAAAATAGCAACATAAAAAAAGCGGGGCTGATTTCATCAGCCCCGCTTTTTGTTTTCCTGCCCCCTACTTGATCGTAGAGAAATCGAATGAGGTTTCCAGAAACTTGGTGGTAAACTTGCCGGAGCGGAAAGTAGCATTATCCATCAACGCCAAGTGAAACGGTATCGTGGTTTTTATTCCTTCAATTACAAACTCACTCAAGGCCCGCTTCATGCGCGTGATCACTTCTTCACGTGATTGGCCGCTCACGATCAACTTCGCGATCATCGAATCATAGTTCGGTGGAATGGTGTACCCTGCGTACACGTGGCTATCTACCCGTACCCCATGGCCACCCGGTAAATGCAGGTTAATGATCTTTCCGGGCGATGGGCGGAAACCGTTAGCTGGATCTTCGGCATTGATGCGGCATTCCATCGCGAACAGATTTGGGAAATAGTTGCGACCCGAAATCGGTACACCCGCTGCCACCTTGATCTGTTCCTTAATCAAATCATAGTCAGTTACCTCTTCCGTAATCGGATGCTCCACCTGAATCCGGGTGTTCATCTCCATGAAGTAGAAATCGCCATGCTTGTCCACCAGAAACTCAATTGTGCCGGCACCTTCATAATTGATTGCTTTCGCACCCTTGATAGCTGCTTCCCCCATGCGCTCGCGCAACTCCTGGCTAACAATAGGCGAAGGCGTTTCTTCCAACAGTTTTTGGTGTCTGCGTTGAATAGAACAATCGCGCTCTGATAGGTGGCACACTTTTCCGTACTGATCGCCCACTACCTGGATTTCGATGTGGCGGGGTTCCTCCACAAATTTCTCGAGGTACAAACCGTCATTGCCAAAAGCAGCTCCGGCCTCTCGGCGGGCATCGTCCCACGCTTTTTTGAACTCGCTTTCATCGTTGATGATGCGCATGCCTTTTCCACCGCCCCCGGCAGTTGCCTTCACAATCACCGGGTACTTAATTTCCTTTGCGATCCGAATACCTTCCTCGAGCGAAGAAAGCAACCCGTTTGATCCGGGAATGGTGGGGACGCCTGCTTTTTTCATCGTGTCTTTCGCCGTGGACTTGTCGCCCATGGCGTTGATCATTTCCGGTGTAGGGCCGATAAACTTAATGCCGTATTCGTGGCAAACGGCCGAGAACTCCGCCCGCTCGGAAAGAAATCCGTAGCCAGGATGAATAGCATCTGCATTGGTTATCTCCGCCGCTGAAATAATCCGCGGAATATTCAGGTACGAATCTTTGCTGGGTGCATCACCAATGCAAACTGCTTCATCGGCAAAGCGCACGTGCAAACTCTCGCGGTCAGCCGTGGAGTACACCGCCACCGTTTTGATATCCATTTCCTTGCAGGTGCGGATAACACGCAATGCGATCTCGCCCCGGTTGGCAATCAATATTTTCTTAAACATGTTACTTTTTTAACGTGTGCGTTTCTAAACCAAGAGATCAGAACAACACCAACAACACTCTTTCATGTTGCCAGCGCCTGTCTTACTTGTTCGTTTAGTCAGGTTCTACCACAAACAATACCTGATCGTATTCTACAGGCGAAGAATTTTCCACCATCACCTTCACAATCGTTCCGGAAACTTCCGACTCAATTTCGTTGAAGAGCTTCATGGCTTCGATGATGCAAACCGTTTGCCCTTTAGAAACTTTGTCGCCCACCGACACAAACGGAGGCGAGTCTGGATTAGACGAGCGATAGAACGTACCAATCATCGGTGATTTGATATCAACCGTTTTGCGACTATCACTAACTGGCTTTTCCGCCTTGGCAGGAGCAGGGGCCGGAGCTACTGCTGGAGTCGCTACAACTGGAGTGGCGGGCATTGTAGCCACCAGCGGAGCGGCTGCTTTCATTACTTTTTGATCGGGCTCACGCTTAACGTGCAATTTGAGTTCTTTGGTTTCAACATTTACCTCATTCAGTCCGGATTGGGCTATGAAGTCAATCAGATCGCGGATTTCCGAAGTTTTCATTTCCGTTGGGTTAGAGGGTTTATTTTCGGCAGGGCCGTTTTTAGTTGCTTTTTTAGCCATATTATTCTTTCACGCGTTCAACATATTCGCCTGTGGCGGTCTTGATTTTAATCAAATCGCCCGTGTTCACAAAGAGTGGCACCCGCACTTCCGCGCCGGTTTCAATGGTGGCGGGCTTCAGCGTGCGAGTGGCAGTATCACCTTGCACACCCGGTTCGGTATACGTTACCGAGAACGTAACATGCTGAGGAGCTTCGGCGGTGATCGGATTGGTGCCATTTTCGAAGGCAATCAACAGTGTAACACCTTCTTTAATAAAGTTCACCGATTCGCCCAGCAACACTTTGTCGATATACACTTGCTCGAACGAGTCGTTGTCCATTACCACCAGACTGCCGCCATCGGCATACAAATATTGATATTCTTTGGTTTCTACTCGCAGGATTTCGGCCTCATCGCCAGGGCGAAAACGGTTTTCGATGACTTTTCCGGTGCGCACGCTGCGCATTTTTACTTGGTAGAAGGCACGCAAGTTACCGGGCGTGCGGTGTTGCAGTTCCTCTACCTGCACCACTTCGCCATTGTAGCGCATGTAATTTCCTTTGCTGAGATCCGAGATGGTCGCCATAAAAATTTAGAGTGTTGAATTTACTAATGAAACAGCTTTTAACAATTCGTAATTTGGTTGAACGGAGCGCCCAGTGCGATCCGCGTGATTATCAATCGAAATTATAGGCCCATTTTACATAAACGGAACCCCAAGTAAACCCGCCACCAAAGGCAGCGAGGATGATGTTATCGCCTTTATGGAGTTGTTTTTCGTAATCCCACAAAAGCAACGGAATGGTTCCTGCGGTGGTGTTGCCGTATTTGGCAATGTTCATCATCACTTTTTCATCGGCTAACCCCATGCGATTGGCCGTAGCATCAATGATACGTTTGTTGGCCTGATGCGGCGCCAACCAGGATACATCGCCCGAAGTTAGCTGGTTGCGCTCCATGATTTCGCCTGCTACTTCGGCCATGTTGGTAACGGCAAACTTGAAAACCGAGGAGCCCTCCTGATAGACGTAGTGCAACCGCTTATCTACCGACTCATGCGATGCCGGAATACGACTACCCCCGGCCTTCATGTGTAAAAAATGTTCGCCTGTTCCATCTGCACGAAGAATGGAGTCCATCACACCCACTTCTTCCGTGGTTGGTTCCAGTAGTACACAGCCTGCACCATCACCAAAAATGATACACGTGGTTCGATCGGTGTAATCCAGAATTGACGACATTTTGTCGCCCCCGATCACGATCACTTTCTTACACATTCCCGATTCAATGTACCGCGCTCCGGTAACCAAGGCGTAGATGAAGCCTGAGCAAGCAGCGCTAATGTCGAATCCAAACGAGTTGGTGGCTCCCACCGCGGCGGCTACTACATTGGCCGTGGCTGGAAAAACCATATCTGGTGTTACGGTAGCAAAAATGATTAGGTCAATGTCCTTGGGGTCAGTCTTGGTGTGGGCTAGCATGTCTTTCACAGCAGCGATGCCCATCACCGACACACCTTGATTTTCGCCCTTGAGGATCCGTCTTTCCTTTACACCGGTTCGGGTGGTGATCCACTCATCGGTGGTGTCTACCATGGTTTCAAGTTCCTTGTTGGTCAACACATAGTCAGGCACATAACCGCCCACCCCTGTGATTGCCGCCCTGAGTTTGCTCATTTGGTAAGTTTAGGAATGTAAAAAAAGCGGGCGGTAGCTATTGCCACCGCCCGCCTGCGTATAATGATTCAGACTCGCTTGTCGTACCGACAAGCGTTCTGTTTCTTTCCTGTACTAACAATCGATGCAGAAAAACGCATGGGCTTACGCCAATACTTCTTTCTCCATCACCACGTTACCCTTATAATACAATTTGCCCTCGTGCCAGTGCGCGCGGTGCGGTAAGTGATGTTCGCCTGTGGTAGCATCTACCATGAACTGCTTCGCAACAGCTTTGTAGTGCGTTCTTCTTTTATCTCTGCGCGTCTTCGAGATTTTACGTTTCGGATTTGGCATAACCTTCTATATTTATTTTAACTTTTTCAACTTTTCCCAACGTGGGTCAATCACATCATCTTCCTCTTTTTGATCGGCTGGTACTGACTGATACACCAGTGTGCCCAAATCCCCGATTTCTTCCTCCCCACAAAAACGCGGATGAATTTTTTTGATTGGAATCTCCAGACAAATAAACTCGTAGATGTATTGCGCAACAGCCAACTGATCGGTATCTCGGGCAATCACCACAATTTCCTCGCTCACTTCCTTATTCTCCTCACCGTATTTAAAGATGAGCTTTCGGTCGACTTTCATCGGCCGATCAAAGGGTTCCAGCGAGCGATCGCAAACCAGGTGGGCCTGACCGGTTATCTCAAAAAGAGCTTCAATGAACGTAGGGTGTTTATCCAACACCAGGTTAACAACAAAATCGCCCGTTTCAACAATCTGGCGCCCCTGCCACTCGAAGAAAGAGTCGCTTATCTCAAAGCGGTAGGAGTGCTTTTGGTTGGATAAACCAACGATATTGATGTTAAAGTCTTTCACCCGTAAGGGCTTAAAAAACAGGCGGCAAATTTACCAGTATTTATGGGATTTATTGCCTTAAACGGCCTTTTTTGAAGGCTCAAGCCAAATAAAGCGCGAAAACCTGCTCTTTTAGCTCATTTTCGGGCATCTTCTGGAAGTTCTCCACCAGGAATTCCACCACGTTTTTCTTGAATCCAAGCTTAATGGCAATGCTTTTGCAAAAAAGCAGTTCTCGCTCGAATACAGCATTGTCAGCAAAGATAAGTCGGACACACGCCATGAGATACTCGAACTTGTTGTTGGACGAAAGTGTGCCCAGCGTTTCAATGGGCTCAGGCTTGCGGATGAGTTCTTGCACATCTTCTTCTGGAAAGTTGCGTTCGCGGGCGATTTGAAAAATCATGTCGCGTTCGGCTTTTGCAAAGTGTTTATCGGCTTCAGCCAATTGAATCAGAATGTTCAATTGCTTTTTAGTGATGATGTCCATGCGTAAAAGTAGCAAAAACGCGTTAGTTAATCAGGGTAAAGGAATACCCCGAGCTGCCTAAGAAACGACCACCTGCATTTGGCGGTGTTGGATGATGGTATTCGCCAGATAAATCGCTTCGCGCAGGGAGCTTTCATCGGCCTGATTTTTACCGGCAATGGCATATGCGGTACCATGATCGGGTGAAGTACGCACGATTGGCAGGCCTGCCGTGAAGTTCACCCCACTCTCAAAACACAATTGCTTAAAAGGAACAAGTCCTTGATCGTGGTACATAGCCAAAATGCCATCGTACCGGGCATAGTTTCCTGCAGCAAAAAATCCGTCAGCTGGGAAAGGCCCCATCACCAGTTTTCCTTTGTTTTTCAAATCAGTGATTACGGGACGAATGATTTCGTTCTCTTCCGTTCCAATCAACCCTTCATCGCCTGCATGCGGGTTAAGTCCCAACACGGCAATTTTAGGTTTTTGGATCCCGAAGTCTTTCTTCAGCGAAAGTTCCAGTAAGCGGATTTTCAACTCCACCCGTTCTTTCGTGATGTAGCGCGGCACTTCTTTGATCGGAACATGTTCGGTAACCAAGCCCACTTTTAGATTAGGGCCTACCATCAACATCAGGCTTTCCATGGCCTGAAATGTTTCCGTGAGATACTCGGTATGCCCCCGGAAAGGAAACTCGGTACTATGAATAGTGTTCTTATCGATAGGCGCAGTTACAAAACCATCGATGACACCCGCCTGCACATCTTTAACGGCCTGCTGCAGCGCAAGCAGTGCCGCCTTGGCGGTGGCGGTGGAAGGTTTACCGGGTTGTAACTCAATCACTTCTTCCCAACAGTTTACTACGTTAATCGTTTTCGGAAAGAACTGCCCGGGCGCTTTCACCTGGCTGTAATTGAACTCCTCCAGGTTCATGAGCTTGCGATAGAACGACAGCACCCGTGTGGAACCGTAAACTACCGGAGTAATCAAATTCAAAATGCGATTATCGGCCAATGCTTTGATGATCACTTCAGGGCCAATGCCATTCAAATCACCAATGGTAATGCCGATGCGCGGCTTTTCTTGCTTAGACGGATGCGCCATGCTTACTTAATGAATTGGCAAGATAAAATTAAAATCGGGTTTCGCGTTACATGCTGTATCTTGGCCGCTTGCGCACGATGGTACGACCAAAAAAATTTCTGGGCCAGCATTTTTTGCACGACAAAGGCATCGCACAAAAAATTGTTGACGCGTTGGTCGTCTCCCCGGATGATACTGTTTTGGAGATTGGCCCTGGTACCGGTGTGCTCACCCGTTTGCTGGAGCCGCACGTACCGCACCTGCACGTGGTGGAGTTAGACCGCGAATCGATTGCTTACCTGCACGAACACTTTCCGCGACTGCACACAAGTGGCAGGATCCACGAGGGTGACTTTCTGGAGATGGACTTGACGTACTTTCCAACACCACTTCATATCATCGGTAACTTTCCGTACAACATTTCTTCGCAGATTTTTTTTCGGATGCTGGAGCACCGCCAGCAGGTGGTACAAACGGTATGCATGATCCAAAAAGAAGTAGCCGACCGAATGGCCGCGCACGAGGGTAACAAAACCTACGGCATTTTGAGTGTGCTGCTGCAGGCGTTTTATCGAATCGACTACCTATTCAAAGTACCCCCGGGGGTGTTTACGCCCCCGCCCAAGGTACAGTCGGCCGTTATTCGCCTCACACGTAACCAGCGCACCGAGCTGCCATGCGATGAGAAATTATTTTACCGAGTAGTGAAACAAGCGTTTCAAACAAGGCGCAAAACCTTGCGCAACGCACTGAAAAATCTAAATTTGCCAACTTCGCTGACTTCGCACATGTGGATGGATAAACGTGCCGAGCAGTTGTCAGTCGAAAACTTCATCGAGTTAACGTTGCTGATTGAAAAACATGGAGCCGCTGGTTCAATTTGATCTGACCAAAGAGTTTCGCGACCGCTTTCAGCAAGCGCTGGACGAGCGAGATGAACAGTTCATCCGCCAGTCGTTAGAAGATATTAACGCAGCCGACATCACCACGCTGCTCTACGAATACAACAGCGAAGAATCGAAGTATGTGTTGGATTTGCTGCCATTGGAAATCCGATCGCAGATCATCAATGGCCTCGACAGCGACACCCGCAAGAACTTTCTCAAGATTTACTCCATCCAGGAAATCACGGCATTGATCAACCAACTGGATTCGGATGACGCTGCCGATATCTTGAACGAACTGCCCGTGCGCGAACGCGAGGAAATCATCGCCCAGATGGACGCCGTGTTGAGCAGCCAGGTGATTGACCTGCTGCGCTACGAGGACAATGTAGCGGGCGGTATCATGGCCAAGGAATTGATCAAGGCCAACGAAAACTGGACGGTGGTGCAATGCATCGAAGAAATTCGCAAGCAGGCCGAAAACGTTACTAAGTTTTATGCGGTGTATGTGGTAGACGATCACGAAAAACTGCTGGGCCGGGTGGCGCTTCAAAAGCTTATTCTCACCGACTCGAAAACCCGGGTGAAAGATATTTTCGATGAGGACGCGATGGCGGTAGAAACCTACTTGGAAGACACCGAGGTAGCCGACATCATGAAGAAGTACGATCTAGAATCCGTACCGGTGGTGAACGTGCAGGGCCAATTGGTGGGGCGAATTACTATTGATGACGTGGTGGACGTGATTACCGAACAGGCGGAAGAAGAGCGTCAGATCATGTCGGGGATTTCCGAAAACGTGGAGGAGGACGACAGCGTGTGGCGCAATACGCGAGCTCGCCTGCCGTGGCTGATTATTGGCATTGCGGGCGGTTTGTTGAGTGCCCGCTTCATGGGTTTGTTCGAAGCCGAGATTGAACGCATCGCGGCCATAGCGTTCTTTATTCCGCTGATTCAAGCCACGGGTGGCAACGTGGGCATTCAATCGTCTTCACTGGTCGTGCAAAGTCTCGTCAACCAGACAATTGAATACGATGGTCTTTGGAATCGACTTGGCAAAGTTTTTACCGTGGCGCTGCTGAACGGACTGGTACTGGCCATCCTGGTTTTTTGCGGCAACGCCATCATCTTTGGTTATGATAAGTTATCGATCGTGGTGTCGCTCGCACTTTTTGCGGTTGTTATTTTTGCTTCGCTGATCGGCACCGCCACGCCACTTATATTGAATCGTCTTGGCTTTAACCCCGCCCTCGCTTCGGGGCCGTTTATCACCACCACCAACGATTTACTGGGGCTGGCGCTTTATTTCCTTACCGTCCATCTCTTCCTGTAAGCAAATAATTCAAACGCGCACAGATGTAATATCTGGGCATGGATCGGCTAATTTCCGGTTCCCGCTGAAGTTACTTTTGGTGCACGATATTTTGTACTTTACAAGCCGGAACGAACGAGGATGAACGCCCTGAAGAAATGGAAAGTTAAACTGACGGATAAGCTCAATGACATCATTGAGAAGCCCATCCTGACCAGCTCGCTCGTGTTGGTATTGGTGGCGATTCTTGTGCTGGCCCTTAGCGCCCCCTATTATTTGAACGACTTCAATGCATTCTGGGCACAAATCCTGGCGGAAGCCCATGGCATGATCTTCGACATTGCCGTGATCGGTATTTTGATTTTCTGGCTCAACCAGAATGGCGAAATGCGGCAACGCATTCGCATGTACAAAGATGAAATTGATGACTTCCGCTTGTGGGAATCGGAAGAAGCCGCGTTTCGTACGGTAGGTAATATCAAACGATTAAATCGTCACAAAATCAACGAAATCAATCTCGTCAACAGTTATCTGGCCAAAACAAATTTGAACTATGTAAACCTGAGGGGTTCGAATCTGAACTCGGCCAATATTTCAAACTCATCGTTGATTGAAACCAACCTGGAGAACACACGCCTGAACCAAACCAACTTCGAAAACTCGAATTTGAATCAAGCCAATCTAAAAGGTGCTTACGTAAGTGGGGCGAACTTAAAAGATGCTTACCTGATCAAAGCCGACTTCGAAGGTGCGTTTTTAATCAAGACTAATTTCAAAAACGCGTACCTCATGGAAGCCAACTTGAAAAACAGTTACCTGATGGGCGCAGACTTTGAAAACTCCAGTTTGTATAAGGCAGACTTCCGCGGTGCAAAAGGCCTTACCATTGAACAACTCGCCAAAGCGAAAACATTGTACCTCGCCCAATTTGATGACGAACTCATGCAACAGGTAAAAGAAATGGTGCCCGAGTTGGTGGGTGCCTAGTGTTTGGATTTAGCAGAAGAAACAATTTAATTTGTCGGGTTAAACAACGGTTTCCTCCCGAAGCCGTTGTTCTTTTTTTTAGGTAACCGGAAAGATTATGAGCAAGAAAGTATCGTACTACACCAAGGAAGGACTTGAGCGACTCAAGGCCGAGCTGAGTGAATTAAAAACCAAAGGGCGGGCTGATATTGCGCGACAGATTGCTGAAGCCCGCGACAAAGGCGACCTCAGCGAGAACGCGGAATACGATGCCGCCAAAGATGCGCAAGGCCACCTGGAAGCAAAAATTGCACAGCTCGAAGATCTGCTTGCCAACGCGCGGTTACTGGATGAAACGAACATCGACATCAGCAAAGTTTCGATTCTCTCGCGTGTCACGATTAAAAATAAAAAGAACGGTGCCTCGGTTACGTACACGCTGGTGTCCGAAGAAGAAGCAGATTTAAAGTCCGGAAAAATCAGTACCATGTCGCCTATCGGTAAAGGCTTGCTCGGCAAAAAGAAAGGCGATCTGGCTACCATCAAAACCCCGGCCGGAGAAATGGAATTTGAAATCGTAAACATCACTGCTTGATTCATGGCTTCGATTTTCACGAAAATCATCAACCGGGAAATTCCCGGCCACATCATTGCTGAAAACGATCGGTTCATTGCCATCCTGGACATTATGCCACTTGTCACCGGCCACGTGCTGGTGATTCCAAAAAAAGAAGTGGACTACATTTTTGATTTGGAAGACAATACCCTTGCCGACCTGTGCGTGTTTGCAAAAAGAATTGCTGTAGCGCAGAAAAAAGTGATCCCCTGCAAACGCATCGGCATTGCGGTAATTGGATTGGAAGTTCCCCACACGCACGTACACCTCGTGCCCATGAACACCACGGGCGATATCAGCTTTACCCGGCCCAAGCTTACACCTACTCCGGCTGAACTCGCAGCGGTGGCCGAGCAAATCCGAACTGCACTCTAAGTGCCCTGGTCGTCCATCACCCGGCCCACCTTGTTGCTTGACGAAGAAAAATGTCGGGCAAACATCGCACGCATCGTGGCAAAAGCCCAGCAAAACGGTGTTTCACTTCGGCCGCATTTCAAAACACATCAGTCGGCAACGGTGGCAAACTGGTACCGCGAAGCAGGTGTACACCAGTGTACGGTTTCCAGCGTAGCCATGGCAGTTTATTTCGCCCAACATGGTTGGAATGATATCACCATAGCATTTCCGATTAATCCGCGCGAAGCAGCAGCCATCCACCAATTGGCAGCAACCGTCCAGTTGCATGTGTGTGCAGTCAATACGGAGGCCCTGCCGTTACTCGCTCGGCATGTGCGCCACTCGCTTTCTGTTTGGATCGAGATAGACACCGGCTATCATCGCACCGGCGTGCATCCGGATGATGACGTAGCTATTCGTTTACTGTTGGAAAAAATCCACCAACACCCGCACTTTCACTTTCGGGGATTTCTGGCTCATGCCGGTCATACCTACCAATGCCGAACGGTGGCTGCGGTTCGCGAAATCGCTCAGCGTGCAGATGCACAACTGGCAGGCGTAGGCGCACGGTACCGGGCGCAGTATCCGAACTTGCAACTTTCTTCGGGCGATACACCCGGATGTAGCATCGCAACCTCGTTTGGACAAGCCAACGAGATTCGGCCCGGCAATCTTGTTTTCTACGATCTCGCCCAGGAAGCGATTGGCTCGTGCACCCACGATCAAATCGCGCTGGCCCTGGCCTGCCCGGTGGTGGCCATCTATCCTGATCGGGAAGAACTGTTTGTACATGGCGGCTCCGTGCACCTATCTAAAGATTCGCTTACACTTGCCGACAGCATTACCAGTTTCGGGCAGCCCGTTGCTCTTACCGATGCGGGTTGGAATTTTTGCTGGCCCGGTAGTTTTGTGAAGTCGTTGTCGCAAGAACACGGTAAAATCCATCTGCCGCGCACTTTCCTAAACCAAGTAAAAGTGGGCGATGTAATTGGTATCGTACCGGTTCACGCTTGCCTCACCGCAGACGCCATGCGCCATTATGTAAGCACCACGGGTCAGGTAATTCCCATGATGCCCAAGTAAAACAGCTTGTTACCGGCAACATCAATCCACCTCGTGGCTACGAACTCCAAAACGTTTCGCTTTCCATTGTAGCAACTCCTCTTGCCGCTTCCGCAACTCCTCCTCGGTAGGTTGATAATTCATCAGCTTTTGCAAATCGGGTTGGCCGCCATCCACCCAGGCCGTGTACCAAAAGTCGCCCAACGCCTTAACACTGGCCCGCATCTGGCGCTCCACCATGCCATTCAATGCCGTGTGATATACAGCCGCATATTCGCGGGAAACTACGCGCTGTGTCTGGCGGCCTTTAGTTTCAAAACTGTACTTCGCTTCGCCCCAAGTTTGCTGCAGGTGCCGATCGATCGTAAGCACCGAGTCAACCAACGTACTGGTGTGTGCCACAATCGCCCACGCTTGTAGCTGCACGTTATCGATATAGGTGGCCCGTCCAACCCAAAACCGGTAGTCATCAAAAAATAGTTCCGGCAAACGGCTCTCCCAAAGCGCGTGAATTCCCTGTTGCCGGGTTAGCTGGCCATCATAATTCACAGTAGTATGAAGCGGCACATGCGCATCCGCCACATAATGACCCAGTTCAGCAGAAAGGCGTAGAATGGCCGATGGATCGCCCACCAAAAACGCATCGCGCAGCCGCGCATACATGCGATACAAATGCCACGGCAACGAACCGTGCGCCAGCAGCGAATCGGCCCCCACTTGTTTTTGCGCCTCTCGCTCATACCGGGGCAACTTCCAAATCGCACTGTCGCCATAACCTTCCAAATCGATATAGTGGCGTGGCCCTTCGTCCGCCACCGAGTAGCGCCTGCGATCCGGGTTAACCGAAGCGGCCGCCAGATAATCCAGATGCTTCTTATAAAAACCCACCATGGGCGAAGGCAGTGTAAAAACTGCAAGCCGATTGATTTGGCGATGCCCAAAAAAGCCCCAATCCGGACTTGCCAAGGCCATCGAAAAAACGCCCAAAAACGTGAAAATGAGCCGTTTCGTCATCTTTTAAAGATATTGATACTTGCCAATAGGCTGTGCTTGGCAAATCCAATTCTTGCCCTTACATTTGCAGTCCTTTTTAAGAAAACTATGGCAAATCATAAGTCCGCTGAGAAAAGAAATCGCGCCAACGAAAAGAAGCGCGTGCGCAACCGCTACCAACACAAGTCTACGCGTACGCTTGTGAAGAAATTGGACGCCACCACCAAGAAAGACGAAGCCGCAGAACTTTATAAGGAAGTGTCGTCTATGCTCGATAAGCTGGCGAAGAAAAACATCATTCACTGGAAGAAAGCCGCCAACCAAAAGTCTAAGCTAGCTAAGCGCGTAAACGCTTTAGCGTAAGCTGTACCTCTTATTTTTTTCCCACGGTTCGCAAGGGCCGTGGGTTTTTTATTGCCGTTTTGTAGCTTCAACCATGCAAAAGGCATGTACGTATGTGAGTTTTGGGGGGGCCTGGCGCCCGGCCACCGCACAATCCAGCGCCGGCGCCACCGCGCTTTCCGCTGCTACTCCGCCCCCGTTTTGCCCCGGCCCGCGCACTGGCCACCGGGGTGCGGGGTATCCGCTGCAATCACTGGCCCGGATAACGGTGTTACTCATCATGTCCACGGCCGGAATCGCGCAAAGCCTCACACCCATTTCATTTTCGCAAACAAAAATTACCGATCGCTTTTGGGCTCCCCGCCTGGCTGCTCATGCCAACGCCACGCTTCCCATCTGCATTGAGCAATCCGAAATAAAGACCGGTCGTATCCGCAACTTCGAAAAAGCCGCTGCCGGCCTCGGCCAACACGAGGGTTTTTATTACGATGACTCCGATGTATACAAAGTGCTGGAGGGCATGGCCTACTCACTCATCAATAACCCCAACCCGGCCCTCGAAAAAAAATGCGATGAGTGGATAGAAAAAATTGTAGCCGCCCAGCAGGAAGACGGCTACCTCAACACCTACTACACGCTCACCAATCCCACGCAACGCTGGACGGACATGGAAAAGCACGAGGACTACTGTGCCGGCCACCTCATCGAAGCAGCGGTGGCCTACTTCCAGGCGACGGGCAAACGTGTTTTGCTGGATGCTGCCATCCGAATGGCCGACCACCTTTACCAACAGTTCGGGCCGGGCCAGAAAAACTGGGTGCCCGGGCACCAGGAAATCGAGCTGGCATTGATTAAACTGTATCGGGTAACCCAAAATGAAAACTACCTCACGCTGGCCTATTGGTTTCTAGAACAACGCGGCCACGGATTTGGCAGAGGCATGATCTGGACCAATCCCACATTTGGCGCTGCGTATTGCCAGGATGCTGTTCCCGCCCGCGACCTGACGGACATCACCGGTCATGCCGTGCGCGCCATGTATCAGTACAGCGCCATGGCCGATGTGCAGAACTTGCGCCCCGAGGCAGGTTACACACCTGCGCTGCAACGCATCTGGCACGATGTGGTAGACCGAAACATGTACGTAACCGGTGGCATTGGCTCGTCTCGAAAAAACGAAGGCTTTACACACGACTACGATCTGCCGAACGCTTCGGCTTACTGCGAAACCTGCGCCTCCATTGGCATGGTTTTCTGGAATCAACGAATGTTTTTAGGAAGTAGTCAGAGCCGGTACATCGATGTATTGGAGCGGGCCCTCTACAACGGCAGCCTGGCGGGCGTTTCCCTTTCGGGCGATCGTTTCTTTTACGTGAATCCGCTGGAAGCAAACGGTACCCATCACCGGAAAGAATGGTTTGGCACCGCCTGCTGCCCCAGCAATGTGTCGCGGTTGTTGCCTGCGTTGGGGGATTACCTCTATGCGGTTAACAACAACCATGTATGGGTCAACCTTTTTATCGACAGCGAAACCCGCCTCACGATTCAGCAAAAACCGGTTGTACTTCGGCAAAGCACTCACTACCCGTGGCAAGGGGTCGTACGTTTGGAGGTAACAACCGAGCAAGCGCAGGAGTTGACCATTCATGTGCGGATTCCGGCGTGGAACAAAAGTTTCCGCGTAAGCGTAAATGGTCAACTCATTCCAGTTTCAAAAAATGAAAAAGGCTATGCCTCCATTTCGCGCAGTTGGCAGCGAGGCGATTTTCTGGAACTAGCACTCGACATGCCTGTTGAGATCGTAGCGGCTGATCCTCGCATCAAGGAAAATATTGGTAAGCGTGCCGTTCAGCGCGGCCCGCTCGTTTACTGTTTGGAAGAAGTAGACAACCCCGGGTTGAACTTTTCCACCGTTCACCTCACGCCTCAAAACAAATGGACACTACACGAAAACAGTAACCAACTTAATCAGGTTACCCTCCTTCAAACTTCCGGGCTCACCTTCATTCCATATTATGCGTGGGACAACCGGGCGCCTGGAAAAATGAAAGTGTGGGTAGACTGGAAAGAGTAAACCAAATCGGTATGAATGTTAACGAATCGAAACCGCTGGGTATCAAGAGCTGGTCGCCCGAAGACCGACCGCGCGAAAAACTCTTACTGAAAGGCACCGCTGCGTTGTCGGAGGCGGAACTCATTGCCATTTTGATCGGTTCCGGCACGGCTTCACTCAGCGCGGTAGAGGTGGCTAAAAAGCTTCTTCAGGGCGTCAATCACAACCTGCATGACCTTGCCCGTTTGTCTGTAAAAGACCTGACGAAAACCAAAGGAATTGGTGAAGCAAAAGCCATCGCCATTGTGGCGGCCCTGGAATTGGGGCGCAGACGTAAAGAACATGATCCGGAAAGCAAGCCAAAGATCGCCACGTCCAAAGACGCTTTTCAATTACTGCAAGGCGACCTCATGGATCTGCCGAAGGAAGAATTCTGGGTGCTGTTACTGAATCGCGCCAATCGCGTCATCAAAAAACAACGTGTAAGCGAAGGCGGGGTGAGCGGCACCGTAGCAGACCCGAAGATTATCTTTAAGCTCGCCCTTCAGGAATTAGCCAGCGGGATTATCGTGGCGCACAACCACCCCTCGGGTAATCTACAAGCCAGCCAAAGCGACCTCGACCTGACACGTAGACTTAAAGAGTCTGGCAAGTTTCTGGAAATTCAATTGTTGGATCACCTCATCATAGCCGGCAATCGCTATTTAAGTTTGGCCGATGAAGGAATCATGTAACTTGCGCGGATGCGGTTGATTGGCTGGCTGATTTTTTTGGCGGTGCTCTTGCTCGGAGGCGGTGGCTATTGGATGTGGTCGGAAATCCAACAATCGCATGCCAAACATGTGCAGGCAACTCCGGACAAATCGATCACACTGCTCGCACCCGAAGTCCGCGAAAAAGAAGTATTCATCTCGCCTGCCAACACATTGTGGGCAGATGTCCTCAGCGACTACGAGCGTTGGATCACCACACAATTTGAAAAGAACCTGGCGCCCGGAATGGCGATTGCGATTGTGCAAGATACCTCCGTGCTTTATCTCAAGGGTTTTGGCTATCGAAAAACCAGCTCCCTCGATACGGTGGACGTCCACACCGTGTTCCGACTTGGATCGGTATCGAAAAGCATCACCGGCACGCTTGCCGCTCGCCTCGTGCAACAGCAGCTTATTCAGTGGGACGATCCGGTAAACAAATACTTTGATGGGTTTCAATTGCGTTCGCCCGTGCAGACTTCGCAAACTACTATTCGCCATTTATTGTCGCACACCGTTGGACTTCCTTACCATGCCTTTACCGATCGGGTTGACGTGGGTGCACCCATCGATACGCTCATTTATCACTTGCGCGATCTGCCGCTGGTGGGTCCTGCGGGCAACGTGTATAGCTATCAAAATGTAGCGTTCAGTGTTTTATCAAAAGTTTTTGAACAGGTAGCACATGCACCCTTTGAGGTGGTTCTGGCTAAGCAGCTTTTCCAACCACTACACATGACGGATGCATCCGCCACGCAGCAAGCAATCGAAGCGAATCCCAACCATGCCTTGCCGCACCAGTATCTTTTCCGAAAATGGCGGCCCCAATCCATCAGCCACACGTATTATAATGTAGCGCCCGCCGGGGGTGTTAATGCCAGCATCAGCGATCTTGCCCAATGGCTGCGATGCCTCACCTCGTTACAATCCGACTATCTCAAAGCCCCTATTAAGGAAGAAATGCTGGCGCCCTTTGTACGAGCCACCGCCCGCAATCGAAACTTTCGCAAATGGAAACGCCCACGCAAATCCTATTACGGCATGGGTTGGCGCGTTCTTACGTTTCCGAACGACACCTTATACTACCACGGCGGCTTTGTAAATGGCTTTCGAAGCGAAGTGGCCTACTACCCAACTGACCGCATTGGCATAGCGGTATTGGTAAATGCTCCGGGTGCGGTGGCCGACCATGCGCTTCCGGAGTTCTTCTACCGCTATGAAAAATGGAAAGAGGAAGGTTTAAAAAGTCGAAAAGCAAAAGCACTATGAAATGCCCATCAGCAAAGCAGACCAAACGGAATGACAATATCATGGGCCCCGCATAAGGCGGGGTGACCTTTAACAAAAAATAATTAACACATGAAAATCAATGGACCGATAATCGTTCTAATTGCCATCGTGTTGGTGGCAGCCATGTATTTTGCACTGCCCTCGCAAGCACCGGACGCAACTGCATATGCGGCCGAGATTGAAAAGGAACGGGTAGAAAAAGATGAATTTATGCGAACGGGTGAGGGCTCGCCCTTTTTGGCTGACTCCATAACTTTTCAGGGATTGAATTATTTTCCGCCCGACTTATCGTATAAAGTAACTGCGAAACTCGAGCCGATCAAAACCAAAGAGATTGTGGTGCTTGGAACCAGCGATGGTCTTAGCCAATCGTATTTGCCTTATGCACACGCTGTATTCGAGCTGGGCGGTACTGGAAACCGCTTGCTGATTTTAGAAGTGATGGACGCAGGGCCGTTTCGAGGCACGTTGTTTCTCGCTTTCGCGGATGCTACCAGCGCCAACGAAACGTATGGAGCCGGCCGTTACCTGGATGTTCGAAAAGTAGCAGGTGCCACCTCGATGGAATTAGATTTCAATAAAGCCTACAACCCGTACTGCGCGTATTCGGATAAGTTTTCGTGCCCATTACCCCCAAAAGAAAATCTACTAACCATCAGGATCGAAGCTGGCGAAAAAAATCACTAGCCTTAGGTACAGCCAAATAGCTAAATTCTAAGCCCACCAATAGCGGTCTCAAACTCGCTTTTTCGGTAGCGTGAAAGGGGTACTTCGCGGCCGTTGCTGAGATGGATTATGTCGCCTTCTTTGCTCGAAAAGTTTTTTACGTGGGCGAGATTGATTAAAAAAGTGCGATGGGTTCGGAAAAACTGGCCGTTGGCTTGCAAGAGCTCTTCAAATTCGCCCAAGGGCTTGCTCGCCACAATGGTTTCCCCACTCAGCATATGTAAGTTCGTATAAGCGCCAGAAGCTTCTAACACTACCAAATCACTCAATTGAACGAAGTCGATGCCCTGTACGGAGCTAACGGCTATTCGTGCAATAGGTGCGACCTGTTTTAACGA
>JBIIVI010000253.1:0-5075 GCA_044339555.1 Cyclobacteriaceae bacterium
GATGCTGATTGGTTGGCTTTTGGCATTGGCAACGTGGTGGCATTTGTAGTAGCCATCATCGCGATTCGGTCGTTCATCCACTTCCTGATGCAGCATGGATTCAAAATTTTTGGCTACTACCGGATTGTTGTGGGTGTAGTGATTTTGGCGCTACATTACTTAGGCGTTTCACTCCATGTCTTGTAAATGGAACCGTTGCAAGACCGAGTCTTGTTGATTGATAAGCCCTACGAGTGGACTTCGTTCGATGTGGTTAACAAACTGCGCAGGAAACTAAAAATCAAGAAAATTGGTCATGCCGGAACCCTCGATCCGCTGGCCACCGGTCTACTGATTGTCTGCACGGGCAAGAACACCAAAGCAATCGAACAATATCAGGCATTGGAAAAGGAATACACGGGCACCATGGTTCTGGGGCATTCCACGCCTTCCCACGATCTTGAAACAGAAGTGACGGAGACCTGGCCGATAGACTTGCTGAACGAAACCGAAATCCGGGCAGCTGCCCAGCGATTTATCGGAGAGATCGATCAAGTTCCGCCCATGCACTCGGCCATCAAAGTGGATGGCATGCGGGCCTACAAACTCGCGCGCCAGGGAACCGAGAAAGAACTGAAGCCCAGACGCGTTTCGATTTTGGAGTTTGAAATTACTCAGGTATCACTCCCGGAAGTACAATTCCGTGTGGTGTGTTCCAAGGGAACGTACATTCGCAGTCTGGTGCGCGATTTGGGCCGAGCCTTGAACAATGGCGCGTATCTTCAATCGCTTTGTCGTACGCGCATCGGATCATTTTTACTTCAGGATGCGTTTCAACTGGATCAGGTAGAATGAAGATCTATTACAGCATCGAAGATTTCAATCCCCTCCCGTTTGCGGTGGTCACCAGCGGCACGTTTGATGGGGTTCACGTTGGTCATCAAACCATTTTGAATCGGCTGAAGGAAGTAGCCGCGAACCACGGCGGCGAAACTGTATTGATCACCTACTGGCCGCACCCACGAACCATTCTCCGCCCCGAGGAGCCAAGGGTGAACTGGCTGACGACCTTTGAAGAAAAAGCACAGCTTTTAAAGGCACAGGGTATCCATCATCTCTTACGCATTCCGTTTACCCAGGAGTTTTCCAAAATCAGTTCGCTGGAGTTCATTCGACAGATTTTAGTCAATCGCATCGGCACCAAAAAACTGGTGATCGGCTACGATCATCGGTTCGGCAAAAACCGGGAAGGAAGCTTTGAGCAGCTCAAACAAAATGCACCGGGCTATGGCTTTGAGGTAGAGGAGATACCGCGCCAGGAAATCGATCATGTTACGGTAAGTTCATCCAAAATCCGCAAAGCATTGGAGGAGGGCGATCTGGCCACTGCCAACCATCTGCTGGCCCGACCTTACTCCCTTACCGGCCGGGTAGTGCGTGGCGATAAGCTCGGGCGAATGCTGGGATTCCCCACCGCTAATCTGGATCCCGAATCCGTTAACAAGCTGGTACCGCGCGAAGGCATCTACGCCGTGCGGGTGCAGTTTGCCAACCGAATCTTCGGTGGCATGCTGTACATTGGAACGCGACCCACGGTGGACGGCAAAAAACAAGTGATCGAAGTAAACATATTCGACTTTGCCCAGGAAATCTATGGGGAGTTACTTACCGTAGAGTTTTTGCATTTGATCCGTTTCGATACGAAGTTTAGCGATCTGGAAGCGCTGAAAGCGCAGTTGGCTCAAGACCGTGTGGACGCTTTGAAAATTCTGAACGCATAAATCATGGAACGCGTTCCGCTTTGGCGCCCTTCCGGGGAAATGATCAAGAACTCGAACCTAAGCGGCTTTCAGAATTGGCTGGCAGAACGAGGTAATTACTTTGCTTCTTACGAAGAACTATGGAATTGGTCCACAACTGATCTGGATGGATTCTGGCGAGCTATCGTTGATTACTTTGATGTTCAGTACGATGGCTCCGTTCAACAAGTGGTGTCCGGCACAATGCCCGACTGCGTTTGGATGGAAGGTATTTCGCTCAGCTATGCGGAGCACGTTTTCCGGCAGTTCTCGCACGAACACCCGGCCTTGATTGCCGTAACCGAAGATGGTACTGAGACACGTGTATCATGGCAAGAACTACAGCGCCAAACGGCGTGTTTACAAACCTGGCTACGCGCGAATAATATTCAGAAAGGTGATCGTATTGCGGCTGTACTTCCCAATCAACCGGTTGCTACTGTCTCGTTTTTGGCCACCAACGCCTGTGGCGCGATTTGGTCGTGCTGTTCACCCGATTTTGGAACGGCCTCGATTATTGATCGGTTCGCTCAAATTGAACCACGCGTGTTAATTGTAACGGCCGACTATCGTTACAATGGAAAAAGATTTGATCGATTAACGGTTGCCCACGAATTGAAAGCACAACTCCCTTCTGTAGAACATGTCATTCTTCTGGCAGAAGCTTCGGTATCTGGATTCGTTTCCTGGGATGCGATCATGCAGGCCTCGCAATCAAGCAATCTTGATTTTGTGCGTGTACCTTTCAATCACCCGATTTGGATTTTGTATTCGTCCGGTACCACAGGGTTACCGAAAGCCATTACCCACTGTACCGGTGGAATTCTACTCGAGCAACTTAAATACAACACCTTCCACAACGATGTCAAGCCCGGCGAACGATTTCTCTGGTACACCACCACGGGCTGGATGATGTGGAACTACTTACAAGGTACACTGCTGGTGGGAGCTACTGCAATTTTGTACGATGGGAGCCCCGCCTTTCCCGATCTGGGCAGGCTCTGGCAATTGGCTGCTGAACTTCAACTCCACCATTTTGGTACAAGTGCAGGCTTTCTTTTAGCGAATCGGAAAGCAGCGGGGGATTACCGTCAATTGGATTGGTCCCGGCTACGGTCCATCAGTTCAACAGGCAGCACCCTGCCCCCGGAAGGGTTTGAATGGGTGTACGAGCACGTAAAGAAGGATATCTGGTTAGTGTCAATGAGTGGCGGTACGGATGTGTGCAGCGCCTTCATTGGCGGGAACCCGTGGGTGGCCGTTTACGCTGGCGAGATTCAATGCCGCGCATTGGGTTGCCGACTGGAAGCCTGGAACGAGGCCGGCCAGCCGATAGAAGAAAGCATGGGCGAGATGGTGATTACTCAACCCATGCCCTCGATGCCCATATTCTTTTGGAATGACCCGGATAAAAAGCGCTATCGCGAAAGCTATTTTGATCATTACCCGGGCGTTTGGCGCCATGGCGATTGGATTGAAATCAGTGCTTCGAGCGGCATCATCGTGTACGGCCGCTCGGATGCCACCCTCAATCGCGGAGGTGTGCGTATCGGCACCAGTGAAGTCTACCGGGCGGTGGAGGGAGTACATGAGATTCAGGACAGCCTCATCGTATGCATCGAAAAAACAACCGGTGAATTTTACATGCCACTTTTTGTGATGATGCGACCCGGGCATGTGTTGGATGAAAAGATAAAGCAGCAGGTCGTTCAAAACTTGCGCACCCGATACAGTCCGCGTCACGTGCCGGACGAAATACTGGCAGTTCCGGATATTCCGTACACCATCAGTGGAAAAAAAACCGAACTTCCGGTTAAAAAAATTTTGAGCGGAAAAAGTGTTGCCAGTTCTTTGCAGACGGGCAGTCTTCGAAACCCGGGCTCCCTACAGTACTTTCAAGATTTGTACGATCAACAAGAGAATTCATGAAGAAATCAACGATACGTTTCGAGGTAGAATTAGATAACCAAAACGTGCCTGACCGAATTGTTTGGGAGGCAACCGACAAGCCAGATAGCGAGTTATCTGAAACCAAAGCTATCAGCATTTCTTTATGGGATCATATTCAAAAAAATACCCTCCGAATCGATTTATGGGGTAAAGATATGCCCGTAGATGAGATGAAACGCTTCTATATCGACTGCATCGGGGGTTTGGCGCAGAGTGTACTTTCCTCCACAAGCGATGAATTTATGGCTACAGAAATGCGCGCCTTATGCGACCGCCTCTCGGAGCACGTGCGCAAAAGCGAGCAGCAATAGTCTCGTTTTAAACAAAACCGTTCCTCAAACGTTTCCAAAAAAATGGAACCGTAAACGTTTGTTTTCTTTTCATTTATTGTAGTTTTAACACCCAATTAACCTATTATCCTATGATTAAACTCTACTGGAAGACACTCTTTCTGGTGGTGTTGTTTGGCGTGGCCGGCTTCACCGCTGCAGCGCAAACAAACATTTCCGGAACAGTGAAAGACGCAGCTTCAGGCGAAGGTCTGGGCGGTGTAAACGTAATCGTTAAAGGTCGCGTTGTGGGCACAATTACCGACATTAACGGTAACTTCAAACTAACCGTTAAAGAAGCCCCGCCCTTTGTGCTTGTGTTCTCATTCGTTGGCTTTTCTACCCAAGAACTGGAAATCCGGGCTACCACGCCCGATCAGAAAGGCAATAATGAAAACATTGAGATTAAACTCGAAGAGCAAACGCTGCTCGGCCAGGAAGTAGTTGTTTCAGCATCGCGTGTGGAGGAAAGCATCCTCCAATCCCCTGTTTCCATCGAGAAGATGGATATTCTCGCGATTAAGAGCACCGCCTCAGACGACTACTACAAAGGCTTGATCAACCTGAAGGGGTTAGATATGACCTCCAGCAGTATCAACTTCCAGATCATCAACGCCCGTGGATTTAACTCCACTGGTAACACCCGTTTTGTGCAGTTAACGGATGGAATGGATACGCAGGCTCCCGCACTGAACTTCCCGATCGGAAACTTGAACGGCCCCTCCGAGTTGGATGTGGAAAGCGTAGAGTTTATTCCAGGCGCCTCGTCAGCGCTCTATGGACCCAATGCCTTTAACGGTATCCTGCTGGTAAACAGCAAGAGTCCGTTTGAGTACCAGGGCTTAAGCGCGTACGCTAAAATGAGTGTAAACCACATTGGAGGTAACTCCGCCCTGGATAACGCTGGGGCTTCCGAACCCATTGGCCCCGGCTCGGCACAACCCATGCAAGAATATGCACTGCGGTATGCAAAAGCATTTAATAACAAATTCGCGTTTAAACTGGCCGTGGCGTATAG
>JBIIVI010000254.1:0-5030 GCA_044339555.1 Cyclobacteriaceae bacterium
GGTGCCTACTTCGGGGCGGGCTTGCAAATCCGCATCGATGTTTGCCTGCCCTGTGAAGTTGATGCCGGGAATGCTTACGTTGGGCAGCAAGCTCCCAAAGCCTAACCGGTTGTTGGACAGGTTTAGCGTGGTAATTCCCGTCGAGCCTGTGAGGTTAGGAAACTTTGTGATTTGATTGTTGGAGATATTTACCGTTGCCAACGCTGCCATATCTGCGAATGCATCCGGCACCGGCCCTGTTAGTCGGTTATTCGGAAGATTAACGGACGTGATTTGTCCACCCGTCTCCGTTATTCCTTGCCAGGTAGATACTCGCCCGGTCAGCCAGTTGGTTCGATTGGTCCAGTTGGCACCGGCAGTTTGTTGATACAATGCCACCAATGCAAGAGAGTCGGTGCGCAAGTTACCGCGGAAACCGCGTCCGACGGAAAATAAGCCTTGAAGACCCCGCGAATAGCTCCGGATACGCACTCGGCCATTAGCGATTGTTTGTTGACGAGCGCCCATGCCCTCATAGCGGTTCTGTCCCGAAACTTTTCGCATCAGAATGCCATCCGTGGCATTGGGAAGTGCATCGGGATAGTCCACCTCAACAAATCCCGCGCTATCAGCCGGACTACTTTTTGTTACTGCCCACGCATACGGGAATCCATTGAGGGCACTTACGCCAACTCCTGCCGTAAAACCGGCCGGGGCTGCCTGAATTCGTACGGTGGTTGCAGGATTCACACCGCTCACCGATTGAAAAGTGATGGGTAGGTAAAGCCCGTCTTTCCCCACCGGAAAAAACAAATTCCCCGTACCACGTCTAACCAACACAGCATCTACGTGGCTGCCGGCCACCTGAGACACCACTGCGCCCGGCTGCAGGGTTAAAACAGCAGAACTTGCGGCAAGAATTCCAGCCGACAAACGTAAACTATCGCGCAGCGAAAAATCCGTGTCAAACGTGGCGTTGCCTGCGCCTTCTTTTACCAGATACCCAAATAAACTACCCGCACCCGCGGAGAATGACTTATCCGAGGCGTACTGCAATACAAATCCACCAACACTCGCGTTATCGATCGTGCCTGTGTGCGACCAGTTTTCTGTGGTGATGATCCGACCATCGTTTCGAAACGGGCCACTGTTTTGCCAGTCGCCGTTGGAAAAGATTACTCCGGTATTCACCACTGTGATTCCGTTGTTAAGCACATGTTGCGACCAGGCCGTTAGGCAACAAACCAGCAGCAGTAGGCTGACGAATATTACTCGCATAGTTGAGATTTAGAACGCACGTAGTACACCCCCTAAAACAATCATAACTGTACCCTCACCCGGTAAAATTTCATTGGCGAGAGAATTGATATAAACTGCATCACCCGTTGCATTAAAGAAATAAAACGTTTCACCTTCCGATAACGGAAAGGTAATTGTTAACGTGCCAGCCACACTTCCATCCAACAGGTACGCCATGGCGCGGTTCGCGACCGTACTTCCCGAACTAATTGTTTGAGTTGACATTCTTACCCCTCCGGTAAATACCGCCACCGCATTTCCATTGGCCGAGTTAATCGCACCAATCGCAGAACCCCCGGGCGCGTTGGTCATCGAAAAAAGTGCCGAAGCGTTATTAGTTGCTTCTTGAATCGCAAAATTACCAGCGCTGCCCGTGCCGTCTCCTGCCAGTTTGGCGCCATAAACAGCATCTGTGGCACCCACGGCGCGCGCATAGATGCCAAAACCCGTTCCGTTGTTAATCGCGCTGATTGCGTTGCCAGTTCCATTTGTCTCAACCTGGATTGCATTAGCGCTGCTGGATGCATTGTTAATTGTGAAGAAGCCCGCGTTTCCGGTTCCATTTGTAAAAGCACGCAGCGCAGCCTGCGAATTTGAAGCGTTATTAATTTGAACTTGCGCACCGCGCCCGGAGCCAAGGTTATTGGCAAACAAGGCTGCCCCCGTACCGTTGGTTTCGCCATACAAACCCGCGAGCGTATTGGCCGGATTGTTGATTCGGAATGCACCTGCGGCATCGCCCGTACCGAGTTGCTCGCCGTACACCGCTGCTGAGCCGAAGCTTGTACCGTTCGCACGCCCCAAAACTCCAAACCCGTTTCCGGTGTTAAGTCCATACACGCCCGCGCTTAAGTTAGCGCCGTTGGTTTCGCCCAATAAAGCCATAGCTGAGCTACCCGTGTTTGTGATTTTAAAAACACCCGCGGCGCCTGTGCCGACTGTATTTGATTGAAGAGCCGGAAATGTATTCGCAGCATCTGTGATGTCAAACAATCCGGCATTGCCGTTAGTAGCACCTTCTCTTCGTCCATACACCGCCGTAAAACCGGTGCTGGTCTGACCTTGAATGGCTGCGCCCGTGCCGTTTGTAACAGCACTCAGGGCCGTGTTTGAATTGGTGGGATTAAAGATTTCGAAAGCACCTGCGGTACCTCCAGTATTGATAACCCGACCTTTAATCGCAGCGTTGGTAGTGCTGGCGTTGTCTACTTGCGAAAAAATTACGTCACCTGTGCCACTGCTGTTCGCAATAACTGCGCTTGAACCATTGGCGGTATTACTGACATTAAAATTGGCAGCCGCACCGAGACCTTGCTGGTCTACACTTAACCCCACAGCTGTTCCGGTTACATTTTGCATGAACACATCCATGCCGCTCCCCACGCTGGAAGCGTTTTGGATCACCCGTACGCCTGGCCCGCTTCCTGCTGTACTTGCCTGAATTGCAGGAAACTTGTTGGTAGCTACAGTATTTGAAAAAAAGCCGGCCAACCCGTCAGTAGCCCCTATATTCCTGGCACTCAGCGCGGGGCCCGAGCCGTTGGTTTCCGCAAAAAGGGCCGGGAAGGTATTTGCTGTGTTGTTAATGCGGAACGCGCCCCCAACTGATCCAGTTCCGGTCGCTTCGCCATAGACACCCGGAGGCGCTAAAGCCCCCCCGAAATTTGAGTTAGTGGTACCCCAAACCGCAGGCGCGGGAGAGGTTGCGTTATTTATTCTCGAAAAAACTCCGTTGCCGGTTCCATCTTGCTGCACGCTTACCGCACTGCTCCCGTTCGTGGGGCTCAAGCTCTCCACCCGCAACACGCGCTTACTCGCCGCGTTATTGTACTTCAACGCAAAAACATCGTTACCGGTAATTGCGGTAGTAACACTGTCTTTGAACGGGTAGGTCAAATCGCTGGAGGCGATGTTGGTGAGCAGGCTTCCATCGCCAATGAAACTGGTTGCCTGAATCGGGCGGTTGGCGGTAATGGCATTGCCCGTGCCGTTGTGGTTGATGTTCAGGGCCGGTGCGCTACTGGCAGCGTTGTTCACCGTAATGTTGGCCCCGTTGCCGACGCCTTGCTGGTTCACGTTTAATCCGTAGGTTGTATTGGCGGTGTTTTCTAGAATAATGTCCACGCCACTTCCCAAGCTTGTCGCGTTTTGTAACACACGCACACCCGGGCCAGTACCTAACGTGCTTGATTGAATCGCGGGAAAGTTGTTGGCGGCGTTAGTATTCTGGAACAATCCTCCAAATCCGTTTCCTGCGCCCGAGTTAAACCCGCGAATGGCGGGGCCGGTACCATTGGTATTACCGTTCACGGCCGAACCTGTGTTGGCTGCATTATTGATGATGAAATTGCTGGCAGAGCCCGTACCGCTGGTACGGACAAAAAGAGGCGAAAAAGCATTTGTGGCATTAAGGTTCTCGAAGCGAGCCACGCCCACGTTGCCCGGAGCCGTGCCCGCATAATACATATTCAGCAAATTTGAATTAGTTGGTGCTGATAATACTGAGTCGGTGTACGGCAGCGCGAGCCGCGAAGCACCCGCCCACAGAGAGCCATTCCAGATGAAAATACCACGTAAATCCGTGTCGTACACCATCAGGCCCGCATCGGTGGCTGAAAGCACACCTTGAAAACCGGGCGCGGTACGTTGTGCCGTAGTCAACCGCGGCATAATAAAGCCCTGATTGCCCGTGGGCGCCTCTACCTGTAGGGCCGCATTGGCGTTGGGCGTTGTTGTGCCGATGGCAAAGGTTTTGTTTTGGGCTAACGTCTTGAAATGAACCGTCGGAAGAAGAAGACTTAGAATACAGATACGGAGGACGAGAGATGCCAAGTTTTTCATTTGTGCAGAATAGTTTTTATCCTGCAATAACGGCACCCCATGCGCGAACGGGCAATACCCAGAAACAGGTATTTTGGTTGGCGCGCCGTTGTAGGGCCAGTAGCCTGAATGTTTGCATTGCATATAGTCCAACCGGCTTGCCATCAAAGAAAAAGCAGATTTACTGATTTACTCGCCAACCACCACCAACAAAAATCAGGCGAGCCAAGGTGCTTGCGTTGTTAGTTGGGCTCTCCACATGCAGAGCCGCATTTGGGTTGGGCGAAGCTGTACCTACACCTAACGTTTTGTTTTGAGCAAAGAGGTAGGTTGTGGCAACCGAGACGAGAAAGAGGCATAGCAAAGATTTCATCGGCACTTTTTGGAGAGTTTTGCCGAAGGTCGCTTTTGCATAAGCGGTGCACAATAACCCAAAAGGAGTATTTTTTGTGTGCCAACATTTATTAGTTGGCATTTCACCTTGGTAAACTTTTACCGCCGCATCGTAAACTCGTGCTTGCCGCGCAGGGATTTGGTACGACCACCTTCGAAGGTCTCTTGGTTCCACGTCAGGCTGAGCTTTAACGTGGTCTCATCAATCGAAACAATGTCAATATCCAGTTCATTGTCTCGGTTGATGCGTGTGGCTTCTTCATTCAGAAACGTCCACGTGCCGGTGCGCTTCCATACCGGTGTGGTGCCCGTGCTGGTGTACCCCTCAGCCGTAAATGTCAACCCAAAGTCTTTGAACAACTGCGCGCCATCTTCGCCTTCGATCGTTACCGTTTCCAATCGCCACGGCGCAGCCGTGAGTTGCTCGGTTACTAACTCCTGGGCTGTCTTCGGGGGCGTTTCATCGCAACTGCTCAGCCCTGTAAGTGCGCTGGCGAGTATTACAATCGAAAGTATTGGAAGATAGTTATGCTTGCTCA
>JBIIVI010000255.1:0-4977 GCA_044339555.1 Cyclobacteriaceae bacterium
CTGGTGAACTTCAAGATCGGCATTCAGAGTATCAAAGCCACGATCGGGCCCACTGTAACACTGTATGAAATTGTTCCGGACGCGGGGATCAAAATTTCCAGGATCAAAAATCTGGAAGACGACATCGCCTTAAGTCTGGCGGCCCTTGGGATTCGAATCATCGCGCCCATCCCCGGCAAGGGAACCATTGGCATTGAGGTGCCGAACAAAAATCGCGAAATGGTTACCATCCGGTCGGTACTGAGTACAGATCGGTTTCAAAAAACAGATAAAGAATTGCCTGTGGCGTTGGGAAAAACCATCAGCAATGAAGTGCTCGTGATTGATCTGGCCAAGATGCCGCACTTGCTGGTAGCCGGAGCAACGGGTCAGGGCAAGTCGGTGGGCTTGAATGTGATTTTAACTTCGCTGCTGTACAAACGGCATCCTTCGCAACTGAAATTTGTATTAGTTGATCCAAAGAAAGTAGAGATGTCGCTCTACAGCCAGATCGAACGACATTATCTGGCCAAGTTGCCGAACAGCGAGGAGGCGATCATCACCGACACCAAGAAAGTGGTCTACACCTTGCAGTCGCTTTGCATTGAGATGGAGAACCGCTACGAGATGTTAAAAGATGCTGGGGCTAAAAACCTCAAAGAATACAACGCCAAGTTTGTAGGCCGCCGGTTGAATCCCAAAGAAGGCCACCGATACCTTCCCTACATTGTTCTGGTTATTGATGAGTTGGCCGACTTGATGATGACCGCCGGGAAAGAAGTGGAAACACCCATTGCACGCCTCGCCCAGTTGGCGCGCGCAATCGGCATTCATTTGGTGGTGGCCACACAGCGCCCATCGGTGAATGTGATTACCGGTGTGATCAAAGCAAACTTCCCCGCCCGTTTATCGTTCCGTGTAACCAGTAAAGTGGATTCGCGCACGATTCTGGACGCGGGTGGAGCAGACCAACTTATCGGCATGGGCGATATGCTTTTATCATCAGGGTCCGACATTATTCGGTTGCAATGCCCGTTCGTGGATACACCCGAGATCGACCGCGTGGTGGAGTTCATAAGTGCGCAACGCGGGTACGATTCAGCCTACTTGTTGCCCGAGTTTGAAGGCGATGATGAAAGTGGCGCGGCCACGGTTGACTTATCGGAGCGCGATGCGTTGTTTGAGGAAGCTGCCCGGCTGATTGTGATGCACCAACAAGGCAGCACCTCGCTCATTCAGCGAAAGCTGAAACTTGGCTATAACCGGGCGGGCCGTTTGATCGATCAATTGGAAGCGGCCGGGATTGTAGGTGCGTTTGAAGGGTCAAAAGCCCGCGAGGTGCTCATCAAAGACGACTTTAGTTTGGAACAATTATTGAATACACTGAAAGAAAAACACGGGCAATCGTAAATTTGCGACCGAAACGCCTCATCTGCCATTGTATCGTGTTGAAAATCAGTTAACTAAAGACTCCAACGTGTTCATGAAAAATCTTCTCTTTCTCGCTTTCTTCTGCATTGCCCTGATCGCCCAAGCCCAATACGATCCCAAAGCGCTTGAAACGCTGGATGCCATGAGCAAAAAATACCAGGCTATTCCTTCGTTTGAAGCGAACATATCGTATACCCTCATCAACGATGTTGAGAAAATAAACGAGGAGTTTAAAGGCAAGATCACCGTGAAGGGTAACAAATTTCGATTGGCCCTGCCCGAGCAAGAAGTCATCAACAACGGCATTTATGTGTGGACGTACCTGCCCGAAGCCAAAGAAGTAAATGTGGATAAAGCGGAGAATGACTCAGATGAAATCAACCCATCGCGCATATACGACATCTATAAAAAAGGTTTCAAGTACCTGTATCTGGCCGACAAGACCGATGGTGGCGTGCTGTGCGAAGAGATTGATCTGGTGCCCGAAAACAAGAATGCGCAATACTTCAAGATCAAGATGATGATCAACAAAAAGGATAAGAGCATTCAGAGCTGGACGATGTTTGATAAGTCCGGCAACCGGTTTAAGTACACCATTACCAAGTTCAATCCCAGCATTAAGGTAGAGGACACATTTTTTACGTTCGATCCGAAAAAGTATCCGGGTGTGGAAGTGATTGAGTTGTACTGATCTGGCCCCATTAGGAATTGGAAAGCTGCCGTGAGGCGGCTTTTTTTGTTTTGTATCTTCGTGCCATGACGCGTTCCGAACTTTATCAACTGATTTTGAAAAAGCAATCCTACCTCTGCGTGGGTTTGGATACAGATCTTGAAAAAATTCCCAAGTCGCTGCTCGCGGCGAAAGATCCGATTTTTGAATTCAACAAACGGATCATCGATGTAACTGCACCGTATTGCGTGGCCTATAAACCCAATCTGGCCTTTTACGAAGCGCAGGGTGCCAGCGGGTGGGAGAGTTTGCAGCGCACGATTGAGTACATCCCACAGGATCAGTTTATCATTGCGGATGCCAAGCGGGGCGACATCGGCAACACCTCCGGGCTGTATGCCAAAGCATTTTTTGAGAAGCTTTTTTGCGATGCGGTTACGGTGGCGCCTTACATGGGCGAAGATTCGGTGAAGCCTTTTTTAGGTTATCCCGGCAAGTGGGTGATTGTGTTGGCGCACACGTCTAATCCCGGAAGTGGCGATTTTCAGACGCAGGTCTTGCAAAATGGCAGGACACTCTATGAAGAGGTCATTTCCAAAGCGATGAGTTGGGGTGGGCCCGACCAACTGATGTTTGTGGTGGGCGCCACGCAAGCCGAAAAGATGAAGTCCATTCGAGCGTTAGCTCCGGAGCACTTTTTTCTGGTGCCCGGGGTGGGTGCACAGGGTGGTGATCTGGCTGCGCTTACGCGGAATGGCATCAACGCGCAAGTGGGGCTTTTGGTGAATGCTTCGCGTTCGGTTTTGTATGCCTCCAGCGACAACGACTTTGCAGAAGCAGCCAGCCGCGAAGCCCGGCAACTCCAGCAAGAGATGCAAGAGTTATTACAGGAGCACCGATCATTGTTGAACGGGTAGCCATGAGCGAATCGTTTCTTCATTATGTGTGGCAGCTGCAATACTTCCGCAAAGACGAATTGAAAACCACGCACGGAGAAGCAATCCAAATTTTTAAACCAGGACTCTACAATACCCACGCGGGGCCGGATTTTTTGCACGCGCGGGTGAAGGTAGGCGAGTTGGAATGGAACGGGCATGTAGAATTGCATGTGGCCGCATCCGACTGGCTTGCCCACAAGCACCAGCACGATCAGGCGTACGACAACGTGGTACTTCATGTGGTGTGGGATGCCGATGCCGAGATTCTTCGTTCGGACGGAACTACGGTGCCGTGCCTGGAGTTGAAAAACCGGGTGGCCGAATCGCTTTTGCTAGCATACAAAAATTTAGTGCACAGTGCCGACCCTATACCGTGCCACCGCGGCTTTCGTGCAGTGCCCGAGATATTTAAAAACACCATGCGCGAACGCGTGGTGGTGGAACGGCTGGAACAAAAAGCAGACCAGATACTGCAAATCCTGGCAACGAATCAGCAGGATTGGGAACAAACCACCTACCAGTTGCTGGCCCGCAATTTTGGTTTTAAAGTAAATGCGGAGCCGTTTGCGCGTTTGGCCGAGGTAACGCCTTGGAGACTGATAGCTAGATACCGCGACAAGCCCCGCGGGGTGGAGGCACTCTTGTTTGGCATGAGTGGTTTTTTAGAGACTCCAATGACGGATGAGTACCATTCCAACTTGCGGGAAGAGTTTCAGATCCTGCAAAGCCTTCATTCACTGAGTCCTTTAAAAATGAAAGCAGCTGCGTGGCGTTTTTTACGTTTACGTCCAGCTAACTTTCCTACGGTGCGCTTGGCTCAGTTCAGCGCGTGGCTGTGTCAACAAACCGGGCTTCATTCGCCTTTGATAGAAGCCAGCAGCATCGTGGAGTTGTCCGATAAGTTTCGGATAACTGCCCCCGAATACTGGCAAAATCACTATCGTTTCGGCAAGAAGGCCCGTGCGTATCAGCCTGTGTTGGGGCAGGAGAGTATCGATAATCTCATCATTAATACAGTCGCACCTTTGCAGGCCGCGGCTGGAAAATGGTACGGCCAACCCGAATTGATCGAAAGGGCTTGTCTGCTGTTGCAACAAATCCCAGCTGAAAAAAACAAGATCACGCGGTTATGGAATGAGCTGGATTGGAAGACCACTTCGGCTTATGATTCGCAAGGGGCAATTCAACTTTACCGCGAGTACTGTGAAAAACGCCAGTGCCTGAATTGTGTAGTCGGTAATCAAGTATTGAAGCCAGCGCACACATGATGGTAGTTGCTTGGCTCAGCTTTGCGGCCGTCACTACCTTACTGGCTGTGTGGTTCTACAAAACCTCGTCATTTCTCACGAAGCGTTTTTTTCTCCCCGCTTTAGCTTTGAAGCTTGGCAGTGGTGCAGCGGTGGGTGTTGTTTACCTATACTTTTTTCATTTCGGTGACACATTTCGTTTTTTTCGAGACGCAGTGATTTTAGCCGAGAGCGCAGCGATTGATCCACAAGAGTATCTAACATTTTTGTGGCGAGGGGATGAATCATTCGCGCTTTGGTCGCACATCAACAATACCGAACCCCGATCGCTCTTTTTTGTGAAGCTACTCAGCTTGATTTGTCTGGCCGGTGGCGCTAACTATTGGCTTTGTGCGGGTTGGCTTTCGCTTCTTGCCTTCGTTAGTATGTGGTTGTTGGTGCAGCGATTGTCCGAGTTCTATCCTACCTACACATCTGCGTTTGCCGTTGCTTTTCTGTTTTGGCCTACCGTGGTGTTTTGGTCAAGCGGGGTGTTAAAGGAGTCGGTAGCATTGGCTGCGTTAGTTTGGCTGGTTCGCTTGGCGATTGAGTTCGCACATACACGCAAAGTCACCTTTTTCTTTTTCTTGCAAATCGCTTTTTGCTGCTGGATTAGCTGGAACCTGAAATACTATTGGATAGGACTGCTCGCTCCGGCTTTGGTACTGGTAGC
>JBIIVI010000256.1:0-4953 GCA_044339555.1 Cyclobacteriaceae bacterium
ACAGCCAAAAGCTGGCACCATTGCCGGTTGCATTACCGTGGTAGCTGAAGTAAATCCACGCGCGGTTGAAAAGAGACACCAGCAAGGTTGGGTAGACGAGGTGATTACAACCCTCCATGCGCTGGTAGTCCGAATCAAACAAGCGCAACAAAACCAAGAAGTGGTTTCGCTTGCGTATGTGGGAAACATCGTGGAGGTGTGGGAATGTCTGGATCGCGAAAATATTTTTGTCGATCTCGGCTCGGATCAAACATCGCTGCACAATCCATTTGCGGGCGGCTATTATCCAGCGGAAATTTCCTTCGAGGCCGCTAACAAGATGATGGCCGCGGAGCCAACCCGTTTCAAAGAATTGGTGTACCAATCGCTGCGCAGGCAGGTAGCCGCCATTAACAAGCATACTGAGCGCGGCACTTATTTCTTCGACTATGGAAATGCGTTTTTGCTGGAGGCAGCCCGGGCCGGTGCAGACATTCGCGGCGAGGGTGCACGTGAGTTTCGGTATTCCAGTTACGTGCAGGACATCATGGGGCCCTTGTGTTTCGACTATGGCTTTGGCCCTTTTCGCTGGGTGTGTTGTAGTGGGCACTCGGCCGATCTGGATCGCACTGATGCACTGGCATGCGCCGTGTTGGAGGACTTGCTTGTGTCCGCCCCTCACCAAATTCAGCATCAATTACAGGATAACATTCAGTGGATAAAAGCAGCCAAATCAAACAACCTGGTGGTGGGCTCGCAGGCGCGCATTTTGTATGCCGATAGCTTGGGACGAATTAAAATTGCACTCGCGTTCAACGCGGCCATTCGGGCGGGCGAGATCGGGCCGGTGGTGTTGGGTCGCGATCACCACGATGTGTCTGGCACGGACAGTCCGTATCGCGAGACTTCCAACATCTACGATGGCTCACGCTTTACAGCCGATATGTCGGTACACAATGTAATTGGCGATTCATTTCGGGGTGCCACGTGGGTGTCGCTTCATAATGGCGGGGGAGTGGGATGGGGTGAAGTTATGAATGGTGGTTTTGGGATGTTGTTGGATGGGAGCGAGGCGACTGACGAAAAGATTCGTGCCATGTTGCACTTTGACGTGAATAACGGTATTGCGCGAAGAGCATGGGCGCGCAACCCGCATGCAAATGAAGCCATCCGAACGGAGATGGACCGCAGCCCCGACTTACGGGTCACATTACCGCATTTTGTAGATTCGCAGTTAATCGATTCTTTATTCTAATGTTTCGGCTTATCCATCTTCTGATTTTTCGATTCAACGGCTGGACGATTGTAGGTACGTTTCCCCCGTACATCAAAAAATTTGTGATCGCGGTTGCACCCCACACCAGCAATTGGGACTTCACGATTGGGTTATCGGCTCGTAGTATTCTGCGGCTCTATCATTCCCGGTTTATTGGCAAGAGCCAGCTTTTCAAACCTCCCATCGGGTGGTTTTTTCGCTGGTTGGGTGGTATTCCGGTAGACCGAAAAAAATCGCAAGACATGGTGCAGCAGGTGGCCCAACACTTCAAGTCGGCCGATGAGTTTGTGCTAGCCATTGCACCCGAGGGCACACGTAAGAAGGTCGATCGCCTCAAAACCGGATTCTACTACATCGCGAAAGCAGCGGGCGTACCCATTTTTCCGGTGGGCTTTGACTTCGCAAAAAAACAGGTGGTTATTAGCGAGCCCGTGTTTCCGGGCGATAATCCCGAAGTGGATCTGGAGAAAATTATGTCGTTTTATCGGGGCATTACAGGTAAAAACCCAGAATTAGGTTTGCAGTAGTGCATCCAATAGAGAGGGCATACGAGTGTGCCGAAATTTGCTTTACCTTTGGGTACAAATTAAAAAAGTATGAAAATGAATCGTTCGGTATTGGTCTTGGGTTGTTTGATTGTTACAGCCGCGCAGGCTTTTTCGCAAGCACAGTTTTCGGTGGGAATCAAAGGGGGTTTAAACCTTTCGAGGTTTGACATCTCGCAAGGGGTTTCCAACATCGATAACCGGACCGGCTTCCACGGCGGTGCTTTTGCATTGGTTAAACTAACTAAAATTGGTATTCAGCCTGAGGTGTTGTTTTCGAAGCAAGGCAGTTCCTATCGCGTTAACACGACGGACGTGGAAGCAAATTTCGATTACATCAACGTGCCCATTATGTTGAAATTCTACCTAGCAGCGGGTTTGAACTTGCAAGCTGGGCCACAATTTGGTTTCCTTACTACTTCTGAATTGAAAGAAACTGTTGGCAGCATCGTTACCCTACAAGATGCGAGAGACCGGCTGGGTAGGAGATCGGACACTTCGCTTGCATTGGGTGCCGGTTGGGATTTGCCTTTTGGCCTTACGATAGATGCTCGTTATGTATTTGGATTATCAGATATCCAATTGCGCCCGTCCACAACCGCTCCGATTGACTTCAAAAACCAAGTCATTCAGATTTCGTTGGGTTACAAGTTGATTAAACTTGGCAAGTAGGTAGTGCCAGGTTTTTAGAACGAACAACCTCCTTTCATTAGGCCACCTTCGGGTGGCTTTTTATTTTTGTGGCGTGCCGATTGACACCTACTCGAATGCTGTTGGTTACCTCTACGCGAATTTGCCCATGTTTCAGCGCGTGGGTGCGAGTGCCTACAAACGCGATTTAGCCAATACGTGGGCGTTATGCGAAGCGCTGGGCAATCCCCAAAAGAAATTCAAAACCATCCATGTTGCGGGCACGAATGGCAAGGGCAGTACCTCACACATGCTGGCAGCGGTACTTCAAACGGCGGGGTACAAAACCGGGTTGTACACGTCTCCTCACCTTAAATCATTTACGGAACGAATCCGACTCAACGGACAACCGGTAGCAGAAGCCTTTGTGTTGGATTTCGTTAACCGGATTCGCCCAGCCATCGAACGCGTGCAACCTTCGTTTTTCGAAATCACCGTAGCGATGGCGTTTGATTACTTTGCACAACAGGCGGTGGATGTAGCGGTGATCGAGGTGGGCTTAGGCGGCCGGCTAGACTCCACCAACGTAGTTACCCCGCTTGTGTCGGTCATCACTAACATCAGCTTCGACCACATGGATTTACTTGGCAATACCTTACCACAAATCGCGTTCGAGAAGGCGGGAATTATCAAACAAGGTATACCCTGTGTGGTTTCGCAATACCAGCAAGAAGTTGCTGAAGTTTTCCGAGAAAAGGGGCGTGAGAAAGATTCAAAACTCCTATTTGCTTCGGACGTCTACCACGTTTCACCGATGGCACCGGGTCGGTGGCAGGTGCAACACCGATTCACGGGTGCAACAGACGACTATCAACTTGATTTGCACGGGAGTTATCAGGGTCAGAATCTAGCCGGAGTTTTGGTGGCACTTGAGCTACTAACTCAAGCTGGTTTTAAGATTTCAAGCGCACACCAACACCATGGATTGGCACATGCGGCGGCCATCACCGGCATAAAAGGCCGCTGGCAAAAGCTGGGCGAGCAGCCATTGGTGATTGCCGATACGGGGCACAACGAGGCTGGAATTCGGGCCGTGCTACAACAGATCGCACAGCAGAAATTTGAACAGCTTTGGATTGTATTGGGGATGGTGAAAGATAAAGACGTTTCGAATGTATTGCGCTTATTGCCGTCGGAAGCCAATTACATTTTTTGCCAGTCGCAGATACCAAGAGCCCTTAACGCGCACGAGTTAGCGCACCAGGCAACCGTCTTTGGGTTGCAGGGCGAAGTTGTACCTAACGTAAATGCTGCTTTTCGCTTGGCAAAAGAAAAAGCTACCACCCGCGATATGATTTTTATTGGCGGCAGTACTTTTGTGGTGGCCGAACTTGAAAACCTTTAACTCGTCTTGAAAAGCAAACTGCAACGCTTCGCGATTATCGCGCAACGCAACAACGTACTGGAACCGGGCAAGGAGTTGTTCGAAGCCATTAAAGGAAAGTGGAACGAATCGTTTTTTCAAAACAGTAATCCCCTCACACTTGAGCTCGCCTGCGGGCGAGGTGAGTATTCCGTAGCGCTGGCGGCCCATTTTCCCGAACGCAATTTCATTGGCGTAGATAAGAAAGGCGACCGGATCTGGAAAGGTAGCACCTGGGCGGTTGAGCAAGGTCTGACCAATGTGGGCTTCTTGCGTACTCAGATGCTGAACCTGGAGGCGTTCTTCGCGCGCCACGAGGCCGATGAAATTTGGATTACGTTTCCAGACCCGCGTCCGCGCAAGCGCGACATCAAAAGGCGCCTCACCAGTCCACGCTTTTTGGACATCTACAAGCATGTGGTGCGCCCGGGTGGTTGGGTGCGGTTGAAAACAGACAACACCCCATTGTTTGAGTACACCCTGGAAGTACTGCAAGCACGTGCAGACGTGCGCGACTTGGAGTTTACCCACGATTTGTACCAATCACCACTTCGGGCGGAGTGCTACGACATCAAAACGCGGTACGAGGAGATGTTCACGGCACAGGGCGAGGTGATTAAATACCTGCGTTTTTGTTTTATCGATTTGTGAAATACAAATAACATTGCCTTAATATGGTGCGTGGGTAGCGATCGTGTAAATCCAGCTACTTTTGTTAAACCAACGAGAGGAAAATCTGTGCCGGTTTTCCGCCACCTATGGGTAAAAAGAAGCGTGAGGTAGACCTGGTAATCCTTTCCGATATTCATCTCGGCACGTATGGTTGCCACTCCGAAGAACTCCTCAAGTACCTGAAGACGATCAAGCCCCGCCATCTGCTCCTGAATGGCGATATCATCGACATGTGGCAGTTTAGCAAACGCTACTGGCCGAAGTCGCATATGCAAATCATTAAGCACATTATGGGCTTGCTAGCCAAAGGCACGAAGGTTACTTACCTAACCGGCAATCATGATGAGATGTTGCGTAAGTTTTCCGGATTCAAGCTGGGTAATTTGCGCATCGCCAACAAAAAAGTGATCAACCTGAGTGGGAAGCGC
>JBIIVI010000012.1:0-23799 GCA_044339555.1 Cyclobacteriaceae bacterium
AGTATTCTAAGTATGACGCCTGTCCCAAGTGTAAAACACTGGCGTTTCACACGGTTAGTACCACCACGTTGGTAGCCGCCACTACTTCGTCCTCCGGCACGCGCGAAGTGGTGAAGGGCTGCCAGTTCTGCAATCACCATGTTACCTCTACCGAAACGATTCCCCGCATCGTTTCGAGTTCCTCTTCCAGTGGCGGAGGAGGTGGTGGCAGCTTTGGAGGCGGCAGTTCCGGAGGCGGAGGTGCCAGTTCGAGTTGGTGATAGTTACTGCGCTTTCAGCGTTTGATTTCGAAGCTGCACGGGGGGCGCTTTTTTGCGCAGCCGGATGTTGAGAATTTCTACGATCACCGCAAAGGCCATCGCAAAATAGACGTAGCCCTTATCCACATGGTAGTGGAACGCCTCCATCGCCAGCAGGAATCCGATCATAATCAAAAACGAAAGTGCGAGCATCTTAAACGTAGGATGGCGGTTGATGAATTGGTTGATGCCTTTCGCAAACACGAACATAACTGCCGAAGAAACCAACACGGCAATAACCATCAACGTCACATTGTCAACCAAGCCGATAGCCGTAAGGATAGAATCGAATGAGAAAATGAGATTGATCACCGCAATCTGAGCAATCACCCACCCAAATGCTGCTGCATCTCCACGGGCAGCGGCGGTTGCTTCAGCACCTTCCAGCTTGCTGTGAATCTCGGACACGCTCTTGCCGATCAGGAACAATCCACCCAAAAGCAAAATAATTTCTTTTCCGGTAAAAGCCTGCGAGCCAATTGCCAGCAACGGATCGTTGAGCTGCATAATCCAGCCAATGCAGAACAACAATGCTACGCGTAACAAGAGCGAAATGATAAGACCCCACTGCCGCGCCTTCGCTTCCTGATGAGCCGGCAACTTATCCGACAAGATGGAAATGAAGATGATGTTGTCGATGCCCAACACGACTTCCAGCACGGTGAGGGTGGTGAGGCTAATAAGTGCCTCAGGGGTGAAAAGTGATTCCATAAGTACGTTTAAAACAAGCCGATAGGCCTTTGGTTAGGTTTGGTTTTTCGTGTGATCTCCTTACCTTTGGAGCCCCAAACGGTGATCGTAGCTCAGTTGGTTAGAGCGCCAGATTGTGGATCTGGAGGTCGCGGGTTCAAGCCCCGTCTTTCACCCTAAAAACCCCGGCCAGGGGTTTTTTAGTGCCCGATCGGTACCTGTTAATTTCGATCGAACAACAGCCGCTGACCTTTGATCGATTCATCAAACACCCCGTTGGCATACGCCATGTGGCCTGACACCCACGTGTGGGTGACCATGGAGTCGAATGTATGTCCCTCGAAGGGCGACCAACCACATTTCGCCAAAACGTTATCGGGCGTTACCGTCCAAGGCTGACCCGGCGTTACGAGCACCAGATCAGCAAAGTAGCCCTCGCGAATAAAACCACGCTCTTTGATTTGAAACAGGATGGCAGGATTATGGCTCATTTTTGTCACCACTTGTTCCAGCGTAATCTTACCCTGCTTCACGAAATCTAACATCGCCACCAGGCTGTGTTGCACCAAGGGTCCGCCCGAGGGAGCCTGAAAATAGGGCCGCGACTTTTCTTCCAGCGTATGTGGAGCGTGGTCGGTGGCAATCACATCAATGCGGCCATCCAAAAGCGCTTTCCAGATTCCATCCCGATCGGCTGCCGTTTTAATGGCAGGATTCCACTTGATCCGGGTGCCGAGCCGCGCATAGTCTTCATCACAAAACCAAAGGTGATGAATGCAGGCTTCGGCTGTGAGTTTCTTTTTTTCCAGCGGCAAATGGTTATCAAATAAGTGAGTTTCTTTTTCGGTGGAGATGTGCAAGATGTGCAAGCGGGTGCCATGCTTACGCGCCAGGCTGCTGGCAAAAAAGGACGACAAGAAACAGGCCTCGGTGGAGCGAAGGGCTGGATGGTATTGGATGTCCATGTTCTCGCCATAGCGGGCCCGGAATTCGGCCGTGTTCTGCCGGATGGTGGGCTCGTCTTCGCAATGTGTAGCGATCAGGCCGGGGAACTGCGAAAAAATATTCTCAAGCAAAAGGGGGTTATCCACCAGCAAGTTGCCAGTAGAAGAGCCCATAAAAATCTTCAACCCGCACACCCGCTGAATATCCGTTTTCAGCACCTCTTCCAGATTATCATTTGAGGTGCCCATAAAAAAAGAGTAGTTCGCCAGCGCATGTTGCTGTGCAATTTGGTACTTCTGCTCCAGCAGCTCTTGGGTAAATGCAGGCGGCACCGTGTTGGGCATTTCCATGAACGAAGTAGTTCCACCGGCCACGGCCGCGCGCGCCTCGGTGTAGATGGTGCCCTTATGGGTGAGCCCGGGTTCGCGAAAATGCACCTGGTCGTCAATCACTCCGGGCAACAACCAACTTCCTTGGGCATCAATCACGTTCGAGTGTCCATCGGTAATGTGGGTGCCAATCTTTTCAATGCGCTGGTGGTTGATAAGCACATCGCCTTCTGCCACCTTGCCTTCATTCACTATCTTCGCGTTCTTTATCAGGGTCTTACTCATACGCTTAAAGGTAGTGGACGAAATCAATTCATGGCAAAATTTTAAGCTGAATAAACAGTTTGTTCAGGCTATCGAAGCGTTGCAGTTCCAGGCACCCACCGAAATTCAGTCAAAATGCATTCCGCTGCTGATGGGTGGCCAACAGGTAATCGGCATTGCGCAGACCGGCACCGGTAAAACCGCCGCGTATTTGTTGCCGGTGCTCTACAAGTTACGGTACTCGCAGGGCGATGAGCCGCGGGCGTTGGTGCTGGTGCCCACCAAAGAGCTGGTGGTACAAGTGGAGCAACAATCCAGGCAATTGGCACAATTCTCCGACCTGCGGGTAGCGGCCCTCTATGGAGGTGTGGGACCCAAAACCCAGATTGAAAATATTCAACAAGGCGTGGATTTACTTATCGCGACCCCGGGCCGGTTTTTGGAATTGTACTTGCGAAAGGAAATTCCCACCCGCCAGATTAAAACACTGGTGATTGATGAGGCCGACCGAATGATGGACATGGGTTTTATGCCACAACTGAGAAAAATTTTTGAGGTAATTCCGGATAAGCGGCAGAACATGTTGTTCTCGGCCACCTTTCCCACGAAAGTGGAAAGGCTCTCGCAGGAGTTTCTGGATTTTGCTGTACGAGTAGAAGTAACGCCACAGGCTACTGCCAGTCGCCAGGTAAGCCAGGAGTTATACGAAGTGCCCAACTTGCGCACGAAAATAAATTTTCTGGCTGCCCTACTGGCCCAACCGGAGTTTTCGCGGGTGATGGTTTTTACACGCACGAAAGAAGTGGCCGATAATGTGAGTAAGTACATTGAGCGCAAAAACCTGGGCCCTGTGCGGGTGCTCCATTCCAACAAAGGACAAAACAGCCGCATTAACGCGGTAAAAGAATTTAAAGACGGCCAGTTGCGGGTGCTGGTAGCTACGGATGTGGCCGCGCGCGGTATCGATGTTGTGAAGGTCTCGCACGTGATTAACTTTGACGTGCCTGTTCAATACGAGGACTATGTGCACCGCATCGGCCGCACGGGCCGGGCTATGGAAGTGGGAACAGCCATTACCTTCGCGAACCCGGCCGAGTTGTACCATGTTGGAAAAATCGAGGGTGTGATGCGCGAAAAAATTCTCACCAAAAAATTACCGGCCCACATTGTGCTGGAAGAGACTTCGCCCGAAGAGGCGCAGGAAATGGCCCGCGAAATCGATCGCCAAAAACGAAAGGAAGACCCCACCTTTCAAGGCGCCTTTCACGATCGCAAGAAAAAGTAGCTCAGGCAGCAGGCTTGCTGCGGTTCACCAGAAATCCAAACGCGGCGGCCGTAAAGAACATCAGCAAACTATAAATGGCAGGTGGCACGCTCATGGCAGCATTGTTGAGGACATTCAGCGCGATGAAGATGGCGAGCGTACCATTATGAATACCGATTTCCATGCCGATGGCAATCGATTGCCGTTTGTCGATGCCCATCCATTGGGGAACAAAATAGCCGATGGCCATGCTGCCCACATTAAAGAGAATGACAGGCCAGCCGAGTACGCCAAAATTGTCGAACAACACCTGCTTTTCGCGGATGAATACCGACACGATGATGATCACGAGTAACAAAGCGGATACAATTTTTACGGGCTTATCCATCTTCAGTGCAAATTGTGGCGCCCGGCTTTTGATCAACATCCCCAGTGATACCGGCAACAATACAATGCCAAACACTTCCACGACTTTACTAAACGGCAGCGGCACAAACTGGCCGGCACCCAGAAAAAATTCCATCGAATAGTTGATGATCACCGGCAAGGTGAACAACGCCAAGATACTATTTACGGCTGTGAGCGTGATATTCAACGCAACATCTCCATTCGAGAGGTGACTGTACAAGTTGGCAGTAGCCCCGCCCGGAGAAGCCGCCAACAGCATCATGCCCACGGCTAACTCCGGTGACAAGCCACTGAGCTTCGCCAATATCAAACACAAAGCAGGCAGCACCAGCATCTGGCAAGCCAGCGCGATGGTGATGGCCTTGGGAAATTTGGTGACCCGCTTAAAGTCAAAAACGGTTAATGATAGCCCGAGCCCCAGCATGATGATGCCAAGGGCGATGGGAAGGAACAGGGTGGTAGCGGCGGATTGTTGCATGGTGTATCGGGTCGTAAGAGGTATCTATAACTTCGAATTTCCATTATCTTGCGCAGATGGCAAAAGGTTTGTGTTTAACTTTTGTTATAGTTGGCTTTGCATGTTGGGCGCAAGAAGGGAACAATTCCATTTTCCAGCGTATCTCATTATCGGTTGATGCTCCTGCCCTCACCGCCAACACCCGGCAGGCAACGGTAGAATGGAAGTGCATTAACAAAAAACTGACCGAGAAATGCCTGAAGTACCACAACGATTTGTGGTTTGATTTCACGGTGCCCCAGGCCGGGCGTTATTTCGTAAATATTGCAGCCCAGAAATGCCGCAGCGGGAAGGGCGTGCAGGTAGTGATCCTGGAAGGCCGCGCGTGCGAAATAGATTCGTACCGCTTGCTGCAATGTATTTCTACGGGATTAACCGATGACGTATTTGTGGAAATGCCCGAGCTCCAACCCGGGAAGCAATACCTGCTCAACATTGATGGGTTTTTAGGTGATCAGTGCGGGTTCGAAATTCAACTCGCCACCCGCCCCGTGGGACGCCCGCACCGCTTGCTGAAAACGGATACCGTAACTACCAAAGTAGGTAACGCAGGAAAAATTGTAACCGTACATTGGTTTGTTCCCGACTCGCTGATCGATCGGTATGAAACATTTCGCGTGTATCGAAAAAAACAACCCGAGGGTAAACCAAAGCGGATCGCAGAACAACCCGTGGAAGCAAACGCGCAGGGTCGGTTTGTTCAGGATTACACCGTATTAGATACATTGCCGGGGGAGGGAGTTTTCCGGTATGAAGTTTTTGGCGTGCAACGCATAACCGAAATTCCGTTCTTGGTGAGCGAAAATACTAAACACTATTTCAATGCCCCGGTTGCAACGACCGCACCCACGATTCAAAAAACGCTTACCGTACCGGGAACGAATAACCTCAGCGAATCCGCAATGGTGATTGTGTATGATGCGCAGACGATGGAAGAAAAATTGAAGGTGCGCCTCCGGCCGGGCGCGCCTTCGCTGGAGTTGGATGTGTCGGCATGGGGAAACCTCCAGCGGTTGCTCGTAGTAATCGCAGCGGATTACAGCCCGCAAAGTCGCGAAATGTATTTTCGGCTGAATGCCGAAGGGCAGTGGGTGCGCGAATAAAAAAGGGCGATTGCTCGCCCTCTTTTTTATCAGATCCCCGAAAGGAAATTACCCATTCATTGAAATCAAAAACTCCTGATTGTTGCGGGTACCTTTCATTTTTGCTTGCAGGAATTCCATCGCCTCGATGGAGTTCATGTCGCTCATGAACTTGCGCAGAATCCAAACGCGTTGCAATTCTTCTTCTTTCATTAACAGATCTTCGCGTCTTGTACCCGAAGCCGGCACATCGATTGAAGGATAAATCCGGCGGTTCGACAATTTACGGTCGAGTTGCAATTCCATGTTGCCGGTACCTTTGAATTCTTCGAAGATCACTTCGTCCATCTTCGAGCCGGTGTCGATCAACGCGGTGGCGATGATGGTAAGCGAGCCGCCATTTTCAATTTTGCGAGCCGCACCAAAGAACCGCTTGGGTTTATGCAGCGCGTTGGCATCCACACCACCCGAAAGAATTTTTCCAGAAGAAGGCACCACGGTGTTGTATGCCCGGGCCAGACGGGTAATGGAATCCAGCAGGATCACTACATCGTGGCCACATTCCACCATGCGCTTGGCTTTCTCCAGCACAATGCTGGCCACCTTCACGTGACGCTCGGCTTGTTCATCAAACGTAGAAGCGATTACTTCAGCCTTTACGCTGCGAGCCATATCCGTTACTTCCTCGGGGCGTTCATCAATCAACAACACAATCAAATACACCTCGGGGTGATTCTCGGCAATGGCGTTGGCAATATTTTTCAACAACACTGTTTTACCGGTTTTTGGTTGTGCCACGATCATGCCGCGCTGCCCTTTACCGATGGGTGCAAACAAGTCCAGAATGCGGGTGGACATGTTATCGTGCGTGGTGCTGAGGCGCAACTTTTCGTCCGGGAACAACGGGGTGAGGTATTCAAACCCCACGCGGTCGCGGATTTCGTCTGGAGTTTTTCCGTTTACGATGTCTACCTTCAACAAGGCAAAATATTTTTCACCCTCTTTGGGTGGGCGGATCGAACCGCGTACGGTATCGCCGGTGCGTAAGCCCAGCGACTTGATTTGCGCGGGCGATACATAAATATCATCGGGGCTGGCGAGGTAGTTGTAATCGCTGGAGCGCAAGAAGCCGTAGCCGTCTTGCATGATTTCCAGCACCCCTTCGTTGGTGACTGCGCCATCGAAATCGCGCACACTCAAAAAGCGTGGGTTGGCTGCCGGAGGCGGTGCCTGTTGCGGTTCCTGTACGGGTGCAGGCGGAGGCGTGGATACGGTTTCGTAGGCAGGCTCGGATTCGTTGCCCGAATCAAAGCGGGTAATCGAACTATCCAGATCCAGATCAAACGACATCAAATCGTTTTTCGACTCCTTCTTCTCGGCTCTCGGTTCGGCCGGGGTGGGCGGAGCGGGCGCAACGTTTTCGCGTCTACGCGGCCGCATCTTGCGGTCGGTCTCGTGAACGGTTTTGGCCGCTGGTGTCGGATTCGGCTCGGGCGCAAGGGCTTGCGCATCCAGGATTTTGTAGATCAAATCCTGTTTGCCCAGTTTGCGGGCATTGTCGATGCCCATAGATTCGGCAATTTCTTTCAGCTCGGAAAGAAGTCGGACGCTGAGGTCGTCAATCGTGTACATGGAAAAAAGTGTAAGTAATTAGATGGTTTTTAAAAGAGGTCTATCATCAAAATCTGCCTGCTTGCAGGTATATTCAAAATACAACGGAAAATGAAGGTCTTTGAAATACTGAATTGCGAAGCTCGAAAGAGCTTATTGACGGTGCAAGTATATACGAAAAACGATTATTATCAAACCCGCACCTGAAATTTATGGTCAAGTGGTAATTTTGGCGGCTAAACTGATCATGCATGTTGACCGTAGCATTTATACGCGAGCAAAAAGAAACCATTCTGGCCGGCCTGGCGAAACGCAACTTCAAAGAAGCCGAAACCCTCATTCAACAAGTGTTGGAAACAGACCAGGTGCGAAGAACGGCTCAAAACCAAGCCGATGAACTGAAGGCGCGTAGCAATGCCGACTCGAAAAAAATCGGGGAGTTGATGAAGAGCGGGAAACAGGAAGAGGCCGCCAGTTTGCGGGCGGCAGTAGCCAGCGAAAAAGAGGAAATCAAAAAACTGGAAGAAACCTGGACACAAGCCGAGCAAGCCCTGCAACAATTGCTCTACAAAATTCCCAACGTACCCCACGCCCGAGTGCCAGCAGGTAAAAGTGCGGACGACAACATCGTGGCGCACGAACACGGCACCAAGCCCCCGCTTGCCGCCGATGCGTTGCCACACTGGGAGTTGATCAAAAAGTATGACATCATCGACTTCGATCTGGGTGTGAAAATTTCCGGAGCTGGGTTTCCTGTATACAAAGGCAAGGGCGCCAAACTCCAACGCGCATTGATTAACTTTTTTTTAGACCAGGCTGCTGATAACGGCTACCGCGAAATCCAACCGCCCATTGTTATCAACGAGGCGAGCGGTTATGGCACCGGCCAGTTGCCCGATAAAGAAGGCCAAATGTATTTTGTAACGGAAGACGGATTGTACCTGATCCCCACCGCCGAAGTACCGATCACCAATTTGTATCGGGATGTGATGGTGAATGAATACGACCTGCCCATTAAAAACGTGGGTTACACCCCTTGCTTTCGCCGGGAAGCCGGCAGTTGGGGCGCACATGTTCGCGGCTTGAATCGCCTGCATCAATTCGACAAAGTAGAAATCGTACAGATTCGGAAAGCCGAAGAATCTTATCAGGCGTTGGAGGAAATGTGCCAACACGTGCAAGCCCTACTGGAGAAATTGGAATTACCCTATCGCAAATTGTTGCTGTGCGGTGGCGATATGGGCTTCAACTCGGCGTTGACGTACGACATGGAGGTGTATTCGGCTGCCCAGCAACGGTGGCTGGAGGTAAGCTCCGTCAGCAATTTCGAAACGTTCCAGGCCAACCGGATGAAACTGCGTTACAAAAGCAAAGATGGAAAAACCAACTTACTGCATACGCTGAACGGCAGTGCGCTGGCGCTGCCGCGGATTGTGGCGGCACTTTTGGAAAACAACCAGACCGCCCAAGGTATTCGCATTCCGAAAGCGCTGGTTCCGTACACGGGTTTCGAGTGGATCAACTAATCCCGCGAAAGCGCACTTAACGCATCTCCAAAAAAATCCGCGGGCTTTCCTTTTTCAAAGACGAAAGAATTGTTTCATGGAACACTACCGTATGGAAGACGTTTGCAAATATCTCCAACCACTAACTACAGCAATGCCCGCAAGCGCCACCAACAAAATCAACGCAGCTTGCGCAATGGCAGAAAAGTCGGTGGCGTTCCATCGCAGGTAAATGCCATAGAACGCCCAGATCACCACCAAGGAAAAAGCGGGCGCCCGGTAACGCCACGAAACGAAAGCACCCAAAAACGCAGCCACCAGCAGCATGATCACCGTTACCGCTGTGGGGTTTACCGCATTCACCAAATCTGAATAGGTGGCCAACATCGCTGCCATGTTAGCAATGGTGGCCACGCAAATCCACGCGAGATATACAGTAAACGGAAGACGAATCAACCAACGTTCTGACGCCTTCAGCAACTGCGCACGTTGTACCAACAGAAAAATTTGGGTGAGCGTGATGAGTAAGGCCGCCATAATTAACACCGATAACTCCGGCAGCAGAAAATGCCAGGCCAGGATCCACAAGCTGTTAAACAAACACGACCCAATAAATAAGATCGACAACAGCCGGAAGTAGGGTTGCAGCACGCAGGTAAACTGATAAAAGGTAAATGCCACCAGCAATAAGTAAATCACACTCCAAATCGAAAAGGTTAGGCCGACCGGCGTGAAAAGACTGGGATACAAAGCCGACACTTCGCCCGTGTTCATACCATTAATGGGCAGAATATTGGCCAAGGCATTTACCGTGAGTGTAAGCAGCAACGCGAAAACATTCAGCGTAGCGAGGTAGGCGTTGGGAATCTTCATATGGTTGCGGAAATCTACTTGCGAAATGTAGTTCTTTCTGATTAATTGCCGACCGTTTCGAATTGCGAAAAGCGCTACTGCGAAATCGTGCCCGACTACGTATCGTTATGAAAAACACACCTCCATCAAAACACAAATGAAACAAGTTCTTTTTGTATTTGCGGCTGTCAGTTTCTTAGCTGCCTGCACCTCATCGCCAGAAGTGGCGAAGGTATCTACTTATCCAACCACGCAAAAAGTCGACACCATCAATACGTATTTTGGTACCGCCGTACCCGATCCCTATCGGTGGTTGGAAAACGACACGGCAGAGGCCACCGCCAAATGGGTGACCGCCCAAAATGAGGTTACGTTCGGTTATCTGGATCATATCCCCTACCGTAAAGCGGTTCGAGCCCGGCTGGACGAACTTCAGAATTACGAACGCATTGGAGCACCGCAAAAACATGGCGAGTATTTCTACTTCTCCAAAAACAGTGGATTGCAAAATCAAAACGTGCAGTACCGCAGAAAAGGTGAGACAGGTACCGAAGAATTGTATCTAGATCCAAACACGTTCTCAGCTGATGGCACCACCGCCCTGGCAGGCATGTTTTTCAGCAAAGATGGCTCGTTGGTTACCATCCTTATCCAGGAAGGTGGTTCCGATTGGCGGAAGGCGGTAACGCTTCATGCAGTAGACAAACAAGTGGTGGGCGACACTCTCGCTGATCTGAAGTTTACCGGCATCGCCTGGCGTGGCAATGAGGGGTTCTACTATTCTCGTTACGATAATCCCAAGGGCAACCAACTTTTTGCGAAAGTGGACTACAACCGGGTGTACTTCCACCGCCTCAACACAGCACAAAGCACAGATGCTGTTGTGTACGATGGAGGCGCTCAAAAACCTCCACGCCGGGCGGGTGCGGGCTTGAGCGAAGACGAACGGTTCCTGATCATTTCCACTTCCGTGGGAACTTCTGGGAATGAATTGTATATCCAGGATTTGACCGACTCGAAAAGTAAACTCCTGCCGGTGGTGACCAACTTTGAGAATGACCATAACATTCTCGACAACGATGGCAGCCGCCTGATTATCCAAACTAATCTGAACGCCCCCAACGAACGGATTGTAGAAGTTGACGCCAAAAATCCTACGCCCGAAAACTGGAAGGACATCGTTCCCGAGGCGACTGAGCCGATCCAAAGTGTAAGTACCGCAGGACGCAAATTATTTGTGAGCTACCTGAAAGACGCGAAAACGCAAATCAAGCAATTCAATAACCGCGGCCAATTGGACCGCGAGGTAGTCCTGCCCGGCATTGGCTCGGCCGGTGGCTTTGGTGGTTACTGGGAAGATACTGATGTGTACTACTCATTCACCTCGTTCACGTACCCGACCACGATTTTCAAGTACAATATCGCCAGTGGGCAATCCTCAGAATATGCTCGGCCGAAAGTGAGTTTCAATCCGGATGACTACGAAACCAATCAAGTGTTCTACACCAGCAAAGACGGCACCCAAGTACCGATGTTCATCGTCTATAAAAAAGGGATCGAGAAGAATGGTAAGAACCCGACATGGCTGTATGCCTATGGCGGATTTAACATCAGCCTCACGCCTGGATTTAGTTCTTCACGTTTGGTGTGGCTCGAAAATGGCGGCATCTACGCGCAGCCCAACTTGCGAGGCGGTGGCGAGTACGGAGAAAAGTGGCACCAGGCCGGCACAAAAATGAATAAGCAAAATGTGTTCGATGATTTTATCGCAGCTGCGGAATACATGATCAACGAAAAATACACCGCCAGCAAATACCTGGCGATCGCGGGTGGCTCAAACGGTGGTTTGTTGGTGGGCGCCACCATGACGCAGCGCCCCGACTTGATGAAAGTGGCGTTTCCGGGTGTGGGCGTAATGGATATGCTGCGCTACCACCGATTTACCGTAGGCGCGGCCTGGGCTACAGATTATGGCCGGTCGGACGATTCCAAAGAAATGTTCGAGTATCTGTATCGGTACTCACCCGTTCATGCCCTGAAGGCCGGCACAAACTATCCGGCCACCTTGGTAACAACAGCCGACCATGACGACCGTGTAGTGCCGGCCCACTCCTTCAAGTTTGCCGCCACGTTGCAAGAAACGCATGTGGGCGAGAACCCCGTGCTCATTCGTATCGACACCAAATCGGGCCATGGCTCTTCGAATCTCTCCAAAGGACTTGACCTCGTGGCCGATCAGTTTTCGTTCGCGTGGTATAACATGCAAGTGTTGCCACCGCTGGCGAAAGAAAAGATGTAAGAAGCTTTTGCTAAAAAAAGGCCCGCATGAAAACCTGCGGGCCTTTTTTATGGTAGCTGCGTTACGTACGTGCCGGTAAACATACACGCGTCACCCAGCGGAGTGCACGAACCCGTTTGTTCGATCTGAACAGTCATGCCGTTGCTCCAACTTCCTTTGAGGGTAAGGGTTAAGGGGCAATCCGATCCCACATACGTGCCCATTTCGTTTTGGCCCATCACAAACTCACCTTTCACCTGGCCGCTGCAAACATCGGGTACATCCAGCTTAAGTTCGAATTGAAAACGCTGGTTGTTTAAATACCGCAAATGCAACGTGGCTGCCGCGCCTTCACTTTCGGTATATAGTTGATAGTTCCCGGTATACAAACCGTAGGTGTCGGAAGAATTTTCACTATTAGAAGAGGAAGCGAGTTCTTCGGTTTCCTGTAATTCGGTTTCATCAGATTCCGCCAGCAAGCCCACCCGAAGGATCGGCCATTGCTCATCCGGCTCCACGTAGAGCCCCGTAGAATGCCCCGGGAACATTTTCAAGATGATGGACTGATCCTCGGTAGTGTAGACCGCTACGGTATCAATGTCGGATGGCTGACTGAACAGCACAATCGGTTCTGCCTCGGGTGAATTGCGGAATTCATACGCCATGTGTACCGGCTTGATCGTCCAAACCCCATCGCCAATCTGGTACTCACCCTCTAACGCATCCGGCCCACTGATAGCCGTCTGCGTGGGTTCTTTTTCGCGTGACGGCGAACATGAAGCAATAAATACAATCGATAACCATAAAAGGGTACGCATGGTGTTTGAAATTTTTATCCAAGCTAAAAAGATTTTAAGCGAACTTGGTGTTACCAAACCATGAATCATGAAAATTCGAACCGGCAAAAAAGAAGACCTGCCTCGCACACTGGAACTAATTCGCGAACTGGCCGAATACGAAAAAGCGCTGCATGAAGTAACCAACACGGTAGCTCGCATGGAACACGAAGGGTTCGGACCGGATCCGGTGTTTGGATTCTTTGTAGCCGAAAATGATACCGGCATTGTTGGCCTATCGCTCTACTACTGGCGTTACTCCACGTGGAAAGGCAAGCGCTTGTATCTCGAGGATATCATCGTAACAGAATCACAACGCGGAAAGGGAATTGGAAAATTGCTGTTCGACCGAACCATGCAACATGCGTTGGATGCTGAATGCAGCGGCATGATGTGGCAAGTACTCGACTGGAACGAACCTGCCATTCGCTTCTACAAAAAATATGGTAGTAAGTTCGACAGCGAGTGGGTAAACTGTTCGCTGGAGCGAGAGCAGATTGAAGTGTTGTGTCGAACTTAACCTCACCCCCTACCCCTCTCCAGAGGAGAGGGGCACGCTCGAACAAAGATTATGCGCAAGCACAAAAACCTCGAAGTGAACGGGGCAGTCGCAATGTAAACAGCACGAGTTAAACTAGAGGAGTCACCTCCTCTCCTCGAGAGGAGGCCGGGAGGTGAGGTCATTGAGTCAATTATTTCTTCTCCTTCCGCAAATAGCTATGCGCCTTGCCGTAGCCAAAGTAAATCACCAGTCCTACCGCCATCCAGCCAAATGCAATCTTCAGCGTGTTAAAGTCAAGCGCAACGATTAGCGCGGAACATACCACCATCCCCAAAATCGGCACCAGCGGCACTAGCGGCGTGGCAAACGGGCGATGGGTATTTGGATCCTTCACACGCAGCACCCACACACCGGCACATACCAACACAAACGCAAACAGAGTTCCAAAACTGGTTAAGTCGCCCGCTACACTGCCGGGCACGAAGGCCGAGAACAAGCCCACAAACACAAACAAAATCATGTTCGACTTCCAGGGCGTGCGAAACTTTGGGTGCAATTCGCTGAACACTTTGGGAATCAACCCATCGTTCGACATCGAGTAGAACACGCGAGATTGCCCCATCAACATCACCAAAATCACCGAAGAAAATCCGGCCAAAATCGCCACCGTAATCATGGTGGCCAACCATTCATAACCCGGCATGTACGTTTGGATAGCATATGCCACCGATGCTTCCTTGCCGGCTGTTTTGAATTCATACCAGGGAGCCACGCCCGTGAGCACGTACGAGAACAAAATATACAACACCGTACAGAACACGAGCGACCCTAAAATTCCGATTGGCATATCACGCTTCGGATTTTTTGCCTCCTGAGCAGCGGTAGAAACCGCATCAAACCCAATGAACGCGAAGAACACAATGGCTGCGCCTCCAAAAATTCCGCCAATGCCAAAGTTATTCCACGACTCATGGCCAGGTGTACCTTCGGGAATCAAAAACGGGGTATGGTTAACCGGCGAAATAAACTTCCAGCCGATGCCAATGAACAGCAGCACAATCGCCACTTTAATAAACACAATAACAGCGTTTACAATGGCCGATTCTTTGGTGCCTTTAATCAGGATGGCCGTTAAAATCAACAAGATTAACAGCGCAGGCAAATTCATGATGCCCCCCACCCCATCGGGCGAAGTCTCGAACGGCGAGTGCGTCCATTGATACGGTATCGCCCCGCCCAATAAATTATTGAGGTACTCACTCCACGCAATCGAAACAGTAGCCGATGCCAAAGCGTATTCCAACACCAGGGCCCAGCCAATCACCCACGCCAGAAATTCGCCCAGCGTTGCATACGCATAGGTGTACGCACTGCCCGCAATCGGAATCATCGAAGCAAATTCCGCATAGCAAAGTCCCGCAAAGGCACATCCAATGGCCGCCACGATAAACGAGATCACCACAGCCGGTCCCGCAGCTTCTGCGGCTGCCTCGGCCGTGCGCACAAACAAACCGGCACCAATAATGGCGCCTACACCCAGCGCCACCAGATTCCAGGCGCCCAGCGTACGTTTCAATCCTTTTTCAGAGTCGCCAGCTTGTGCAAGCAATTGGGCGATGGGCTTTTTTATAAAGAGACTCATGCGTGGTTTTTAAGTATAGGTTAGGTTTAAATCAAGCCCTAAAACTAAACATTATTGGTTATTGGCAAAGCTACTGGCATGACTACCCATTTCAAGTCCAACCATTTTTGGCGGCTCCCCGTTGTGTTTTTTTTCTTAGCGGCAGCGGGGCCGGGCCTTCCGCTATTACTCCGCCCCCCCGAGGCGGGGGTGCGGGGTAGCCGCTTCAGTCCCTAGCCGAACAGCAACAGAAATACAAACCGGTTACGAGCGAGCAAACAGGCGCAGTTAGATAAAACTTCAAAGTTTAGCAATCGCAATGGTCAATTGTTGGTTCTCTTTCAGCCGGTTGGGAAGCCGAATCATAAACTTGGTCCCTTGCTTTACTTTTGATTCTACCTGCACCTGACCTTTTAGCCGCTGAATCGTTTTTTTGAAGATGAAAAGGCCCAACCCAGAGCCCTTACTCTCCACGTGCGCCCGATAAAACATTTCAAAAATCTTGCTCAGGTGAGAGTCGTCAATGCCTACACCATTGTCTACAAATTCAATATTGGCCTCCGCTTCAGTTACCTGCGCAGAAATCCGGATGGTCGGGTTACTCTTCTCTAAATCTGCATACCGAATGGCATTTGAAACCAGATTGTTAAAAAGAATCTGAAGCCGATTCTTGTCGGAATAAAACGGCACGTCTTGCCGCACGTTTGTCTGAATCTGGATTCGGGCGGCACCTTCAATAAAAAGGTGATCGCCCAGCGTTTTTTCGATCAGATCGCGCAAGTCCACCAGCTCAATTTGAAGTTGTAGTTTTTTATTTCTCGCGTAGGTAACGATCTGACGAATGAAATCTTCCTGACGATGAATGCTATCGCGCATCATCGAAAAGTAGAAATTCATTTCCGCCTGCTTGTTTTCCAGTTCCGCCAGCCGCACCAGGCCGGAGAGCGAACTCAGCGGAGATCGCAAATCGTGGGCCGTGCTGTACAGAAAATGATCTAACTCTTTGTTAAGCTTCTTCAACTCCAGATTACGGTGTTTCAACAGGCGGGACTTTTTCCGAATCACCTTCATCTGCGTGTTGGTCTGCTCCAGCAATTCTACAAAATTGGAGGTAAGTGTGTTGATTTCTACCGCTGCATGCTGCGTGCGCAGTTCCTGAGCCACCGCTGATTTATTCTTCATCGCCGCGCTGATCAGGCGCGAAAGTCGCGCAATGGGCGCAGAGAGCCGTTTCGAAACCCAATAGCCCCAGAAAAACATAAACAAGATGGCCAAAATCATCATCGCCACATAGTAGAAAATAAACCGATTCTGCTCTTCGTTGGTGTAATCGTTGGAATGGAGCGACAGTTCATCAAACCGCGCACTCAACCGAGCGGTAAGTTCGTTTAACTGGCTGCGTAACCCATCATGGCTGGTCAAACCAATAGCCACCACTATTTCAACAAGACGATTAAACTGGTTTTGGTAGCCAGTTAGATGTTCGTGGGCGACCGACAGCCGGGTAGAAGTCTGGGTTGCTTGCAACAATCGACTCGCTAACCGGTTGAACTGATTCTGGTACATCAGGTCGTGACGCAACAGGAAATCCTTTTCATTTCTGCGCAGCGAAAGCACATCCGAAAGGCCAATCCCGGATTTTTCGTTCTCCAGAGCATGGGCGTGCGCACGCATGGCGCCCTCCACACCGTGGTCGCGAAAGCCGCGTTCAAAAAGCAATTGCTCCAACTCGTGAAACGTATCATGGTACGTACCAAAATCGTCTTCAATCTGGCTCAGCAGTTCCGGCCGCGGGTAGTTGCTTTTTCCCATGGCCACTTTCAACTGCGCCAGGCCTGCATGGATGCGTTGGACCAGGCTATCATGCTGATCGAGAAAACTACTTTTGTGACTGCTGAAGTACGTCTCCTCCAACGTGCCCAGATCAAAGAAATCGTTATCGATTCGAATCAGATGGAGTGTAAGAACCTGAAGTCGATTGATAGAGGTTTGGGTAGCTGTGATGTTCGAAGACCTTCGCAGCATAAAAAGTGAAACCACCAACAAAAACGAGATCAGTACAATTAAGAACAAAAAGCCGGAAAGCATCCGACTTCGGATTGAATTCATCTCAAAAACGCGCCACATCATCTATTCGGTTTTGAAAGGTAAAAAGCCCCGCAACGGTACACGAAAAGATCAGGTTATCAAATCGTTAAAAGAACGATTCGCATTCAATCGTGCTACATACCTTGCACCAAACTTACATACACCGTTTTCCCAATTGCGGTTTAACGCTTTGTCGCTCGACCGACATACATAAAACACGACCAACGGTTGTTGGCTGTAAAAGCCAATCAAGTCTATACGTTCCCCGCAAGCCTCAAAATATTTAGTAGGTTTACTCACAATAAAAGAATCTGGTGTGGTGATTAAAGTGATTATTCCCGCCTTCAACGAAGAAAACAGTGTGGGAAGTGTAGTGCGGGCGATTCCAAGGGATTTGGTTCTAGAAGTGATTGTAGTAAATAACTGTTCTACCGATGAAACGGAGCGTGCCGCAGCTGAAGCAGGTGCCACCGTAGTACACGAACCGCATAAAGGGTATGGTCGTGCTTGTTTGCGTGGACTGGAATACCTCCAGCAACAGCCACCCGATATTGTCGTGTTTCTTGATGCCGACTACTCGGACTATCCGGAAGAAATGATCCATGTGGTTGCCCCGATCTTAACCAACCACGCAGATCTGGTGATCGGCTCACGCGCACTTGGCGAACGTGAACGCGGATCGATGACGCCCCAACAAATTTTTGGCAATTGGCTCGCCACGTTCATCTTGAAAAAAATTTACGGAGTTGCCTTTACGGACCTCGGCCCCTTTCGAGCCATTCGCTACAGCAGCCTGCTGGCACTGCAAATGCAAGACCAAACCTATGGCTGGACGGTGGAAATGCAGATCAAGGCCGCGAAGAAAAAATTAAGGTGCCAGGAAGTACCCGTACGCTACCGCAAGCGAATTGGTGTCTCCAAAGTTTCGGGCACAGTGAAAGGTACCATCATGGCGGGTTACAAAATTCTGTACACGCTTTTTAAATATCGGTAATGGCAGTCGCACTCTTGGTACTTTACGGACTGTCGTTGCTCTACCTCTTTGTATTTGCAATAGGGCAAGCGCACTTAACGTGGATCTATCGCCATCGAAAGAAAGAACTTCCATTGCCAACAGCGCCTGCCGCCTGGCCGCGGGTAACGGTGCAACTCCCGATCTATAACGAACAGTTTGTTGTAAAGCGCTTGCTCCGCTCCGTTTGTGCGTTAGATTACCCGCCCGAACAACTGGAAATTCAGGTGTTGGATGATTCGACCGACTCCACGACCGCGCTTATCGAGAAACTTATCCAGGAACTTGGCCACCACCCAATCACACTGCTGCATCGTAACCACCGTACCGGCTACAAAGCAGGCGCATTACAAGAAGGGTTAAGTCGTGCAACCGGCACATATATTGCCATATTTGATGCCGATTTTATTCCACCGCGCGATTTTCTAAAAGCCACACTTCCTTTTTTTGCAACCGCGACCGTGGGGGTGGTGCAAACCCGGTGGGGTCATTTCAATCGCCGTTACTCGTGGCTCACGCGGGTATTGGCCTTTGGTCTGGACGCGCACTTCCATGTGGAGCAGGCCGCACGCAATCAACTTCACCATTTCATCAATTTCAATGGCACGGGCGGGGTGTGGCGCAAAGCATGCATCGATGACGCAGGCGGTTGGCAAGCGGACACGCTCACGGAAGACCTTGACTTGAGCTACCGGGCGCAATTGCGGGGGTGGCAGTTTGTGTATCGCGAAGAATATGTAACTCCGGGCGAACTTCCCGTGGCAATGAGCGCAATCAAGTCGCAGCAATACCGCTGGACAAAAGGCGGTGCCGAAACCGCCCGAAAAATGCTGAGCCGGGTTTGGCAGGCGTCTTTACCCTTCAGTCGAAAAATTCATGCGAGCTTCCATCTACTGAATGCCACCGTGTTCGTGATGCTTTTGTTATCGGCTGTGCTCAGTGTACCCATGCTTTGGCTGAAATTCAAAAACCCGTCGTGGAACCCGCTATTTCATACGGCTTCTGTTTTCCTACTTGGATTTCTGGCCATCACCTGGTTTTATTTCACGGCATGGCAGCAGCAACCCCGGGCGGAACGCGGCCCTTTCCTGCTTCTGTTTCCGGGATTTCTTTTGCTTTCGATGGGGCTCTCTTTACACAACACGCGGGCGGTGATCGAGGGACTGATCGGAAAAAAAACACCTTTCGTTCGCACGCCAAAATTCGAAGCAAGTCCGAACTGGAAAACTAATCTGTACCTCACTCAGCGCATAAATCGGTTTTCATGGTTGGAAGGTCTCCTCGCCATTTATTTTTTCGCGGCCCTTGCACTGGGCATCTATGTACGCGATTTTGGTTTGCTTATTTTTCATTTGCTGTTGTGCCTCGGTTTTAGCACGGTGTTTATTTTGAGTTTGCGTCATGTTAAGCAAGGGTAACCCCGGTTGGGCATTAGGTGTATGCATCGTAGTGTCAGCAGCGGGGTATGTGCTGCTGGGTTATGGAGTCAAGCGATATGAAACATCCATGCTCATCGGTGCCTTCGCCTTACTGTTTGCCATTTATCTGCTTCTGATCCGTCTCGCAGCGCAGCTACCGCTTGTCGTGGGGCTGGCAGCCGCCGTGGGTTTGCGGCTAACGCTTTTTTTTTCATGGCCCACGCTTTCGGATGATTTCTACCGATTCGTTTGGGATGGTCGCCTGTGGGTGCAAGGATTTCACCCCTTCCAGTTTCTGCCCGCCCAGATGCTGGGACAACACCTGCCGGGCTTAGACCAGGCCTTATACGAAAAACTAAACAGCCCGAAGTATTTCACGATCTATCCACCCCTGCCCCAGTTTCTATTTTGGCTAAGTGCCAAGCTCTCACCTCAATCGCTATTTGGTAGTGTGCTGATTCTACGTACCTGCGTGGTCATCGCTGAAGTTGTTACACTGCAAATACTGGCGCGTCTAATGCAACGTCACCATCTCCGCAGTTCTGCGGTTTATGTATACGCGTTCAATCCGCTGGTGATTCTTGAACTTACCGGCAATCTTCACATGGAAACCTTTTCCATTTGCTTTCTTGTAGTTACATTCTGGTATTTGAGTACTACTCGCCTGGCGCATGCAGGCGTGGCATTGGCATTGGCTATCGCATCCAAGTTGGTACCCTTGTTAGCCGGTGCTGCCATTCTCCGCTTCCTGGGTGTACGTTCGTTTCTAAGTTGGGCCGCTGTCGTTGCGTTCGCGCTAACAGCTTTGTTTCTTCCCGTACTCGCCGGACTTGAAGCCTGGCAAGAAAGCCTGGCGTTGTATTACAACAAATTCGAGTTCAATGCCAGCCTCTATTACCTCGTTCGCGCATGGGGTTGGTGGAAGTACGGCTACAACATCATTCAAACCGCAGGTTGGAAGCTGGCTGCGTTTGCGGGGATTTTGATCTTGCTGATTTCGTTTTTCCGCTTTCGCGCGAAGCAAAACGATTTTGCTTTTTTGGCGATGGCGTTGGTGCTCGCATTTTCCATTCAGCTTTTCTTTGCTACCACCGTGCACCCTTGGTACATCACTCCGCTCGTGGCCATGTGTGTGCTTACTCCGTTTCGGTTTCCCGTGTTTTGGTCGGGCCTTGTATTTCTTTCTTATGCAGGTTATACGATGCCCGGTTACCAGGAGCCAGCATGGTTGCCCATCGTGGAATATGTAATCGTATATGGCTATCTTGGATTCGAATTATGGCAAAATCGATCTGCGTTGTTTCGCTCCTGATGTGGGCGCTGGTTGCCTGCACCCAGCCCGACTACGACAGCCGCCTAAAAGAACTTTACCGGAATACCGTTCCCATCATTACGCCCGAAGCTTTACAGACGCTACTAGAAGAAAAAAAGCCAGTAGTTTTATTGGACACTCGTGAGAAAGAAGAATACCTGGTCAGCCACGTTCCGCAGGCACTGTGTGTGGGATATGATGACTTTGAGCTGAAACGTGTCGCACTCCTGCCCAAGTCGGCCCTGGTGGTCGTGTATTGTTCGGTCGGGTATAGAAGTGAACGGATTGGTGAGGACTTAAAAAAGGCCGGCTTCACCAACGTGCAAAATTTGTATGGCGGCATCTTTCAGTGGAAAAACCTGGGCTACGAAGTGGTCAACCAAAAGCAACAGGTCACAGACAGTGTACACACCTATAACAAAAGCTGGAGCCGATGGCTGACGAGCGGGATAAAAGTCTACTGATCATTTTCTACCGCAACCCGCAATTGGGCCGGGTAAAAACCAGACTGGCCAAAACTTTAGGCGATGCTGCCGCGCTAGCCATTTATATCCGACTGGCGCAACACACCCGTGAGATCACCGAGAATTTATCAATCGATAAAGTGGTGTGCTATTCGGATTACGTAGACACCGAGGATGCGTGGCCAAACGAGACGTATCAAAAAAAAATACAGCATGGTGATGATCTGGGTGCACGCATGCAACACGCCTTCGAAACCGGCTTTCAGGCAGGCTATCAAAACATTTGCATCATCGGCACCGACTGTTGGGAATTGCAGTCGAACCACCTGCAACAAGCTTTTAACGGGTTGAAAAAGGCACCTGTGGTGGTTGGTCCCGCCAAGGATGGCGGCTATTATCTTCTTGGTCTGACACGGTTCCATGCCTCTTTTTTTGAAAATAAACAGTGGAGCAGCGCAACCGTTGCGTCCGCCACCAAAGCCGATGCCCACCTTTTGGGTTGGTCAGTGGTAGAGTTACCGCTGCTGCGCGACATTGATGAGGTTAGCGACATCCAAGATTCCCGCCTTTGGCATTCCCCGGGCAGCCGTTAGGCTTAATCGCGCTTGGTTCTCCTCGCGAATTTTGTATCTTTCTTTATAATCATACTACCATGAAAACCTCCCGCAGAACATTTCTTAAAACCGGAGCTTTGGCTCTTTCTGGTTCACTTCTTACCCGTTATGCGTTCGCGGATGCTGAGTCGGTCGTTACCGGCATTCAGTTGTATTCGATCCGGGACGACATGAAAGCGGATGCAGCCGGCACGTTGAAAAAACTTTCGGAGTTTGGCTATCGGTACGTAGAGCACGCCAATTATGTAGACCGGAAGTTTTACGGCTGGACGGCCAAAGATTTTAAACAACGCCTGGCGGATTTAGGTATGCAGATGCCAAGCGGCCATACGGTTTTAGGTAAGCAACACTGGGATGCCACCAAAAAAGACTTCACCGATGCGTGGAAGTACACAATAGAAGATGCCGCGACCTGCGGCCAAAAGTTTGTGATTAGTCCGTGGTTAGACGAGACACTTCGAAAAACGGCTTCCGATCTCAAAAAACAGATGGAAATCTTTAATAAGTGCGGTGAGCTCTGCCAGAAATTTGGAATGAAGTTCGGCTACCACAACCACGATTTTGAGTTTAGTCAAAAGTTAGACGGCCAAACCGTTTACGATATCATGCTCACCCATACCGACCCAAAACTGGTGATGCAGCAATTGGATATTGGTAACCTGTACAACGGTGGTGCGAAAGCCATCGACATTGTAAAGCAGTATCCCGGGCGCTTCGAATCGCTTCACGTAAAAGACGAAATTGCCGCAAGTGGTGGTCATGAAAAATACGAAAGCACGATTATCGGCAAGGGAATCGTGGGCGTAAAAGAAGTGATCGATCTATGCAAAGCGCAAGGTGGCACGATCCACTTCATTATCGAACAGGAATCGTATCAGGGAAAGACACCTATGGCCTGTGCGAAAGAAGATCTGGAAATCATGAAATCGTGGGGCTACTAGGCCATCGATAAACCAGAGCGATCGTTAGTCCCAGCTGGCGATCGCTTTGAATTTCATCCCATCAACGGCCCGAATCAAACGCCTGGTGCAACGCCACCAACAGCGCCTGTTTCTGTTCTCGATTTTTGGCCTCCGCCAGTTTTACTGCATACCGCGCTCCGCCCCAGTAAAACAGATAGAATAATCCCACACCCGTATAAGCTCCCGAAAAAAAGAATCCATTGGAAAACTGGTGGATGGCAAAAAGTACCGCGCCAGCACTTAGACCAGTCGACACCATTCCACGGCCTGGAAACCCCGCGTACCACTGACCACTGCCGGGCAGCACGAACGAAAGTGCTTCGGCCTTTTTTACCTTTCGCCATTTTATCCGACTCGCGTCCTTCAGGGGATTCGAAATGCTGTCCGCACGGTATTTGGAAGACCATGCTGAAAATGCTTGACTGGCCTCCGGCCAGCGGCCCAATTCCGCCAGCGAAAGAATTTCCATAATTTCAAAAGGCTCAGTAACCCCCGCGGCTTGCAGGTAGCGCCATTCCTGAATCCGACTCAACGCCAAATCAGGTTGTTGATGAAGGTAATGTAACAACACGACTTCGTAGAACAACCGGCCTTGTAAACTATCCGGACTGTTGTAAAGATCTACGCGTTTCATGGTCTCCAGTGCAGCCGCATAATTTATTTGTGCTTTCTGGCAATATGATTTTTTGAGCAACCAATAAGCCACGGGTGCATGGCCTTGGAAAACCAATCGCTCATACTCTACCTGTGCCTCTTGATACTTACCCGCATGAAAAAGGCTATCGGCCTTTCGTTGGGCGTTACCGGAACACAGTACGAAGAGGAATATGAAGGTCAACCAAAATCTGATCATCAATCGTCTTTTCACGTTCTTCTCGTCTAATTTTAACCGCCAGTGTGCTTCCCCAAATAGAGGCCACATGTAC
>JBIIVI010000257.1:0-4943 GCA_044339555.1 Cyclobacteriaceae bacterium
TGCTTGGCTCACGCTCTACTCATGGTCGCAAGGTTTTCTTGTACATGATCCGAGACGTGTTTGCAGAAGTTCTATATGCAGAGGACGATATTGACGCTCAACCAGAAAAGATTGAGGTGTTCTCAAACCTCCACCACCTGAATCACTACTTAGAACGAGAATTCAGAACTGCTTTTTAAAGGCACCAGCTATTTCTTGAGGGCTTGCAACATTGTTTCGCCTATCAACGCAGGCGATTCTACCACGTGTAATCCACATTCGCGCATCACCTTCATTTTAGCGGCAGCAGTGTCTTCGGCTCCACCAATGATGGCGCCTGCGTGCCCCATTCTTCGACCAGGTGGGGCGGTTTGACCGGCAATGAATCCAACCACAGGTTTTTTGTTTCCATTTTCCTGAATCCATCGGGCAGCAACCGGCTCGTAGTTTCCACCAATCTCACCAATCATCACGATGGCATCCGTTTCCGGATCGTTCATAAGCAACTCCACCGCGTCTTTCGTGGGGGTACCGATAATCGGGTCGCCCCCGATGCCGATAGCGGTGCTGATACCGAGTCCCGCCTTCACAATTTGATCGGCTGCCTCGTACGTGAGCGTTCCGGACTTAGAAACAATGCCGATCCGGCCTTTTTTGAAAACAAACCCCGGCATAATCCCCACCTTGGCCTCACCTGGTGTGATGACGCCCGGGCAATTGGGGCCCACCAACACTGCGCCTCGCTCCTTCACAAACTGTTTGGCTGTCATCATATCCTTTACAGGGATTCCTTCGGTGATCGTTACAATTACTTTGATGCCCCCTTCAGCTGCTTCCATGATGGAATCTGCAGCAAATGCTGGTGGCACAAAAATGATCGACACGTCTGCGCCGGTCTTGGCAACCGCCTCCTTAACCGTATTAAACACGGGGCGCTCCAAATGCATCTGCCCACCTTTACCAGGGGTAACTCCTCCCACCACGTTCGTGCCATACTCAATCATTTGGCTTGCGTGAAACGTGCCTTCTGTGCCCGTAAAGCCTTGCACGATAACCTTGGAGTTTTTATTTACCAATACACTCATGGGAGGAGAAATTTTTTGACTCGTGTGCAAAAATAGAAGAATAAAGTGCGTGGCCAAACAAGGCAATTCCGCACACCTACGGCCACAAAAAAAGGCTGCCCTCGTAGAGCAGCCTTTTCAACTAATTTACAACCTGTTACTTATTGTCTTTGAGGCGATTTCTGAGCAGAAAATCCTCGTAAGCTTCTTTGTATGTGTCCACATCAGGTGCCATTTTAATGGCCAACTCGTATTCGCCAATGGCGTCAATAAACAACTTCTGTTCTTCGAAATAAGAAGCGAGCACGAAGTGCTTCAGCGCGTTCTCTTCCTGGAATCCGGAATTCAAATCGGTTAACGATTTTTGGACAGTTTCGCGGTGAGCCTTGCTAAGTTTCTTGACCAAATACGAGTCGCTTTGGTTGGCGGGATCCGACTTGGCATATACCACCACCAATAGGTTTTCCTGCTTGGCAAACTCAGGGCGGCTAAGATCGAATTGAACGAACGCTTCTTGAGGCTCTTGTTTTGCAATTTCCTCACCAAACATATCCGTAACTGTTACCACGTAAGGGCCGCCGATTTTGGCTGGTTGCCACTTCACGGTTACTTTATCATTATAAATGTCCGAATACTGGTTCTCGGGCAGATATACATCTAAGCCAAAGCCCCGGTGAACAGCTCCGGTTGCGCTGAGCTTGTTCTTTTTGCCTTCAGCATTGTTGGAAAGCATAAAATCTGCGTATTTGTTCATCAATGAGGAACCGCCTGCCACTTTTTGCGACAGATCGGCCACTTTGTAAATGCCTGCTTGACGAACCTCTAAACTAGATCCTTTTGCGTGCATCAAGCCCAGATAGCCATTGTCAACCACCTTAATCTCGTCCGTAAGCTTGATTTGCATAAAACCTTTGATCGGCTGCCACGAGTCGCCGGTTTTCACTTCGTTGGCTCCTTTTGTGGCCATTACGCGAAAAGCAAAATCCTGCGCTTTGGCACAAACTGCGATCAATCCCAAAAAAACCGCGATAATTAGCTTGTTTTTCATGTTTTTCTTTTTCTATGATTCAAATTTATAAAATTTCATTTGGATAGACGCTCCGTTTATACCCCTGCCGTTCGTTTGGTAAGCACTTTACTACCTAGCCATCGGAAAAACGATTTAATGCCCGAATTATAAATCTCAAAACACGTGCCAACTAACGCAACTCCTGCCAAAGTGATGGTTAAGTTTAACTTAAAAGAAAACCAATCAAAGAATTCGATCATCAGAAAAGATAGTAGAACCACCTGAGCCAGCTGCAAAAAAATACTCAACGTATCGAATAACACTGGCACTTTGCTATTGATCCAGTAGAAAAGAAGGAGGTTTAGAAATACAAACAAACCTGCAATCAGTTGTTCTTGCCATTCAATGAGTTCGTTAATGTAATCCTCATTCAAAATCATCGAAACAGCATTGGCGTGGACTACGACTCCGTACATATCCGGGCGGCTTTTTCCTGCGTAATTCTTGTTGAGTGGTGTAAAGAACTTGTCGTCCCAACTGGTATCGCGTAAATCTCGGCCTAATGAGCCCAAAATCACAATTTTTCCGCGCAGCATCTCCGCTACAAAGGAGGTTGTATCCAACGCCTGATCCCAATCAAGTACCATGTAGCGTCCTGCGAAGTTCGAGGCTCCGTGCCAATCCACAATATTGCCGCGGTAGTTAATAATCTCAGATTCCTTTCTCCTTTCAAGAAACCGTTTGGTTTTAGCTGAATCAAATAACATGGCCATCATCACACTGAAAGCATAATGCGGCTCTCCTCTTACATCGATGGTTGGATTGAACCGCCGACAGGATTTTAAATCTTCCTGGTGAGCCGCTTCTGTTTCGAGATTGGCATAACCCTCATAGGCCTGTTGCCGTAAGTGCACATCGGTGTGTTCCATGGAATCGTAGACGTCAATATCTCCTACCGCCTCTACAAGCGAGTCTGTTTGCGCCAGTCGCTTCACCAATACGATGTTCTTGAATCCCCGGATTGCCTGAGCAAAACGGTTGTTTGCTGCTGTATCGTAATACTCAGGACAGTTAATTGAGTCGTAAGGGCGATCGCCGCAAGAAAAAATGATGTCCAGGCCAATGACTTTGGGATTGAATTGACTGATGAGATGAATCTGCTCGCCAATACCGCCCCGATCGAGCTCACCGATGTTTACGATGATGATATTGGTATCAAGCGGTGGATCGGAGCGTAACTGCGAAAAAGCTATGTCGGTCAACTCAACATCGCCTAGCGATTTGCCCAGCGGATCGAACGCACTAAAAACATTTAGCTGCGTTATTTCGCGAAGGCCAAGCAGGGTCGCGAAAACGAACAACGTGCCAAAGAGGCTGTCGATCATTACTTTCTTCATATTTGCACGATGAGGTGGGTTTGGTAAAACTTAAAGTTATAAATTTCACCCATAACATGAACGAACGGCAGAAAAGGTTTGAGCCATCTAGTCGCGACTTGGCACGAGGGCTAATGGATGGAAACCGTACCTACCTCAGCCGCGCCATTACGCTGGCAGAGAGCAAACGAGAAGAAGATCAGTCCGCGTTTCACCAGTTACTCGCATTCTTGCCTCCTACAACCCATTCTGTGCGCATTGGTATTTCCGGAGTGCCCGGTGTTGGCAAAAGCACTTTCATTGAAGCTTTTGGTACTTTTTTGACCACCGAGGGAAAAAAAGTGGCTGTCTTGGCGGTGGATCCATCCAGCGAACGATCGCGTGGGAGCATTTTGGGCGACAAAACGCGGATGGAAAATCTTTCGAAAAACCCGAATGCGTTTATCCGCCCCACACCGGCCGGTACCACACTCGGTGGTGTTGCCACCAGTACCCAAAAAACAATCCGTCTTTGCGAGGCTGCTGGCTTTGATGTGGTAATTGTTGAAACCGTTGGAGTGGGACAAAGTGAAACCACCGTACGGCATCTCGTAGATTTTTTTCTTGTGCTCATGTTACCCGGCGCAGGCGACGAGTTACAGGGAATAAAAAAAGGTATTCTGGAGATGGCCGATGCATTGGTGATTAACAAAGCCGATGGCGATAATCTGAAAAAAGTAACCGTTGCTAAGGCCGAGCTTCAGCAAGCTCTTCACTACTTTTGGCCCGCCGAGTCCGGTTGGACGGTGCCAATTCTTACTTGCTCCGCTTTGGAAAACAAAGGCATCGCGGAGGTGTGGGTTAGTATTGAGCAGTTTATAGAAATAACCCACCAGAACGGCTACTTTGCCTCGAATAGAAGTAATCAACAAGTGTATTCTTTCGAACAACAGGTACAAGATCAATTTACAAGGCTGCTTAGCAATCCGCTGATCAAAAAAAGTATGGACACTTTGCGGCAACAGGTGGCCACCGGACAAATCGCGCCCGACTATGCGGCACAACAATTGTGGCAGCATCTTGTTGATAACTTACTTCATCCTTAACCACATCGCGTGCACGCTACTACTACCGATCGTATCACACTTCACAACAAAGTTTTTTCGCCCCTGATTTCGGCAACAGAAATCCAACATCGGGTGCAACAAGTCGCGCACCAAATCAATACCGACTACGCCAACAAAAAAATATTGTTCATTTCCATTCTAAACGGGAGCTTCATGTTTGCCAGCGATTTGTTAAAGAGCATTTCGCCGGAGTGTCGGATTTCGTTTGTGAAGGTGTCTTCCTATAATGGCACCATGAGCACTGGCCAGCTAAAGACAATTCTCGGGTTGGAAGAAAGCGTTTTTGGTCAGTCCGTAATCATTGTTGAGGACATTGTTGATACGGGTCTCACACTTCAAAAAATTGTGGCGGAAATTGAAAGTCTTGGAGCTAACTCGGTGGAAACTGTTTCGCTGCTTCGTAAAAAAC
>JBIIVI010000013.1:0-23659 GCA_044339555.1 Cyclobacteriaceae bacterium
GCGAAAAATTCCTGCACCTGAATTGGAGCAGCTACCTCGCCTCGAAAGTGGGTATCTTGTTTATGATGTCGGCCCTCCAAACCGCCACTTTCGTGCTGGTGGGAAACACCATGCTAGAGATCAAAGGTCTTTTCTTTGAACATTGGATGATTCTCTTTACGACCTCGTGCTTTGCTAACCTGTTGGGCTTGAATATCTCCTCGGCGTTTAATTCAGCCGTTACCATCTACATTTTGATTCCGATTTTACTGATTCCCCAACTGATTCTAAGCGGGGTGGTGGTGAAGTTCGACAAACTGAACCCGATTATCGGAAACACGGCCACGGTACCCGCGGTGGGCGACTTGATGACCAGCCGTTGGGCTTTTGAAGCCGCCATGGTAACGCAGTTTAAGGATAATGCCTACGAGCGCGAGTTTTACATGTACGACAAAGTCATGGCCGAATCCGACTTCAAAAAAATCTACTACATCCCCGAACTGGAAACCCGGCTCGACTTTGTTAACCTTAACCGCACCAACCCGGACGCGGTTGTTCAGGCAAAAGTTGCGGCCGATCTGGCGCTGCTGCACCGCGAGATCGAGAACGAATTGGAAACCGTGGGGAAAGACAACTATCTCTATTTGGATCGGCTGGAAAAGACCCGCTTCGACTCAGCCACTTTCCAGGGTACGCGGCAGTTCTTTGAAGCGCTGAAAAAGTTTTACATCAATCGATTTAACAAAGCCGATCTGCAAAAAGAAAAGATCATCCGGTCCAAGACCCACACCGCGGAAGCCGAGTTGAATTTTGATCGCTTCAAAGCGGAATACCAAAACGAAGCCATTATGGAGTTGGTGAAAAACATTGCCGAAACCCATCGCATCATCGAAAAAGACGGGAAGCTCGTGCAAAAAATCTACCCGATCTACAAAGACCCGGATCCCGATCACATGGTAGATTTTGATGCTCAGTTCTACATGCCCCAAAAACACTTTCTAAACTTTAACATCGATACGTTGGTGTTTAATTTGATGGTGGTTTGGACGATGACGGTCTTTCTGCTGCTCCTCCTCTATTTCGAGGTGCTGCGTAGAATTATTGACGGACTCGGTACTATCTCCAACCCGATTCCGAAGCGGATGTAGTTATGTTTTTCTTTCTCTCCAAAACCATTGGCCTGCTTACTCAACCCCTGGTTCTCTTTGGGTTGTTGTTGCTGGCGGGTGTGCTGATCCGTAACACGCGATGGAAGAAAAGATTACTCCTGTTTTCGGTGGCACTCTATCTTCTATGGGGAAACGAGTTCATCTCGAACGAACTGCTGCGCATGTGGGAACTACCGCCCACTCCTTATTCGGCCATTAACAAGCAATACGAGTACGGCATTGTGCTTACCGGAGTTACCAAGGCACAAGTGGGCCCACCCGACCGTGTGTTTTTTGCGCGCGGAGCAGATCGAGCCACGCACGCCATTCAATTGTACAAGTTGGGCATCATCCGTAAGATCATTATTTCGGGTGGCGTGGGTCGGTTGGTAGACATCGGTCAGACCGAAGCCGCGGACTTGAGAGACTTCATGATCCTTTGTGGTGTCGACCGTACCCATATCCTGGTGGAAAGCAAATCAAATAACACCGCTGAGTCGGCCCGGGAGGTGACGAGTTTGTTTCGTGGCGTTGACCCACAGCAGTTTCTATTGATTACCTCTGCCTTTCACCAACGCAGATCGCTGGCGTGTTTCAAAAAACAAGGATGGTCGTTGGATCATTTTAGTGCTGATCCGTTTGCACACGCCCGCAGGTACACGTTCGAGATTCTATTTGTGCCCGATCTGGATGCGTGGATGAATTGGCAAATTTTGTTCAAAGAATGGTCGGGCATGATCATGTACCGTTTGGCCGGCTATATTTAGCCTACTTCACCACCTGTAGCCACGTTTTGCATACGAGGGTGGTGTCGGACTTAAACTCTAAAAAGTAAACACCTGCAGCCACGTTTTCGCCCGACCAATCGTTCTGATAGTTGGCGGACTCATACACTAGATTTCCCCATCGATTAAAAACCTTAACGGCTGACTGCAAGCCCGCAGCTTGAACCGGGCTATTCCCAAACAAGACTTGCAAACGGTCGTTTTTGCCATCCATCACGAGTGGTGTAATCACGTTAGGCACAGTAAATGGAAAAATCTCCACGGTCTGCGTGCGCTCGTATACACAAAACTCTTTGCGGCCTACCAGTTTCACCTCGTATGTACCCGGTCGTGCATATGTGTAGACTGTCTCTGCAACATCCAATGTGGTGCCATCGCCAAGATCAAAGAAAATCAACTCATCGGCCTGCGGCTCGGTTATCCGTTGAAGCGACAACTTGGGTAAATCAGAACACGAAAATGCCCGGCTCCACTTCCATTGCAAATCAATCCCCGGCACCACCTGTACCCGCAGGGTATCAATTTTGGTACAGCCGGTGGCTTCGGTAATAGTTACCCGATATATGGTGGTCTTGTCGGGGACCACAGGTGCAGTGGCACCGGTTAGCACTGTTTTGTTTTGATCGTTTTCCCAGCGGTACGAAACGCCACCGGAAGCATTTAACAGCACTTGCGCTCCTGCACAAACCGCGAGGTCATCCCCCGCTTTGGCAGTGGCACGAAACGCATCAATCACAGCTATGGTTGAGTCAACCCCCACACAAGTTCCCTGATCGATGGCTTTTAACTTCACCACGTAGCGGCCGGGACTTGTGTAGCGATGGCGTACCAGCGAAGTATCTGGCCGGACGAACCGTGTGCCATCGCCCAGGTTCCACTCGTACACCTTGCCACCACTGCTCAGGTTTTGAAACACGACTTCGTCTGGCAGGCAAATGCGGGTAAGGCCTGGTTGCCGAAGAGAGACGGCGTTAGTTTGAATGCGTGCCCGTAGCGAGGAAAGATCGAACTTGAATACGGCGTTGTTACAATTTGCGCTTCGGTTTTGCCGCGAGAAGGCATTGGCGGTGGTGGGAAAATCTGATGTTGGCCCACCGGTGGTGTTGAAGGCCCGGCAGCCTGAGCACACAGCGTGGTAAACAATGCCGCTCTTATCAAATCGGCTTGTGCCTCCATCTACATGCGTGGCACTTTGGCCGCCTCCCAAGTAAGTGGCGTACAGCATTTCACGGAAGTCGGATGTAAGCACAATGAAATAGAAGTCGGAACCATTTGAGGTTTTCTGCAAGGCATCGGGCGACACCGCCATGTTGCGCGTGTTGGTGCCCCAGTAATTCGGCAAAAAATTGACCGCCCCACCCCAGCCTGCCATGTAGATTTTGTCGCAGTCATTCACCAAAAAAGCAGTGGGCGAAATATCCGGCTGGGTGCGCCCCGATCCAAAAACAGTCGATAGTTGTAGGGTTTTCAAATCACGCGAAAACTTCTGCAAAAACTGGCCACTTCGCGGATTGTTGTAAACGCCCGGAGTTACCGGCATGGCATCATTACTCTGGCCATAAACGAATACATCCCCCGCCCGATCCTGATCCACAAAATAAACCTGATCAAACCCACGCGTGCCGGTAAATGTGGCAGTCAGCACAGAATCACCATCTGCACTCATACGCGCCACCCACCCGTCTGCTTGGCCAGCCAGCGCGGTTTGGTAAGCACCGGTGCTAGTTGGAAAATCGGCACTAGCAGAACCTCCCCCTAACAGTATGGTGTTGTCGGCTGCGATCTTGATGGTGTGCGATGCATCGGCCAGCGCACCGCCCAGATAAGTGCTCCAAATCACAAAGCTTAAATCGGGACTTAGCTTAGCCACGTACGCATCGGAGTCGCCTCCGCGATACGTTGACTGATAACCGGAGAAAATCGGGATGTCTGGTGAGTTCGTCACCGAACTGATTAACACATTGCCCGCGGCGTCCGTGATCACATCGCCCCGGAGTTCATCGCCATAGTTGGCCACCAAAATACTGGCGGTGGGGTTCATGCCATCATTGCCCGAGCCACCCAAAAAGGTAGCTCCCTTTAATGTGCGACCATCGCTACTGATGCGGGCGACAAAAATATCCGATCCCGCCTCGTAGGTGATGACATTGTTCGTTACCGTGCCCCCGTTATATGATTGATCGTAGCCCGACGTAGTAGTGGGAAAATCGGCCGAAGAGGTAGTACCCAATACCACCAAATCATTGTTCTCTGCGACTACGAGACTATGCGCGGATTCTGAAAGTGAGCCTCCCAGAAAAGAGGCATACAGCAACCGCGTGCCCAGCGAATCAAACTTTACAATGCCCACATCGTACAGGCCGCTATAATTGGTTTGGAAGGCACCAGCCGTTGCCGGAAAAATGCCGCCAAAGGCGGCTTGGTTAGTAACCCCGGCTGAATACGCAGCGCCTCTTTCCCCAGGGGTGGCAGTGCTGGCCCAGTTGTCGGCCGTAAAACCTGTGTAGGTAGAAAAGATCAGCAGCGGATCAATCACGAGTGTCTCACACGGATCATAGCCTTCAGGAAAAACGAACGACACTTCGCTTGCGCGGATGCGAAAGCGACAAGGAACTTGTTTTTTCTCGCCTTCAATAAATTGATAAGCCACCGGTGCCATTTCCTGCCACCCGCCCCAATCGTGCGCCACTACCAGTTGTTCACCGTTAAGTTCCAGCCGCGCCATACCCGAGTAGGCCAGCCGAATGCAGGTCGGATCCGCTCCCGGTGCCACGTGCCAATCGTATTTCATCGACTGATCGGATTGGTAGAGTTGGAGGTCAATGCCGGGATACACACCCACAAATTGAATGCCTTGATACGTGGTTACGTTTGTTACCCAACAAGCCGGATCAGGGTGAGTAAAGTAGTTGTAATACTCCCCAGTGGCCCCGAGGGGTTGTGCCTTTGCCAGATGGCCGTCCACAAAATCAATCCGGATGTTGTTGCCGTTAATCCACTCCGGTGTATCGCCCACCGACCGCTCGCGATGCGCGTAACGGTGGTGAAGTTTCTCCAACTTCCGAAGATCCAGCCGTTGAACGAGCCAATGGTTTTCGTGTACCTGAAGGGCACCACCTGGAACACGTGCCAAAAAGCGAATGCCGGGCTGAAACTGACCTTCATTGGGTACAAACAAATTGGTACCCTGACCCCAACTACTTTGATAAACAATTGCGAACAGAAGAAATAACCGCTTCATACCATGTACCCACGTTGCCGAAGGTACAAAAACTATGGCACGCTTCAACCCTCTTTTCGAAGCACCTGTAGTGGCGGAGTGGAAATTACTTCGCGGGAGTTAAACCAACCGATAAACATGGTGATCACAGCTACACCTGCGCCGATGATGACCAGTTGCCAGGGATTGAACGTAAACGCAACTTTAAAGAAAAAAGTCGCCAGGAGTCCGCCCGCAAAAATCGATAACAAGATTCCGGTCAAGGCCGCAAATAAGCCGAGATAGGCGTATTCGATAAGTGTAATGAGCGTAATCTGGCGGGTGCGGGCGCCCACGGTACGCAACAACACGTTCTCCTTCATGCGTGCGAACTTGCTGTTCAGAACTGCACCGGCCAACACCACCAAGCCGGTGATGATGCTGAACAGTGCGAGGAATCGAATCACCAATCCTACTTTTTCGAAAATCTCATTGATGGTACTCAACACCAACCGTAAATCGATGAGCGATACATTCGGAAACTGCATTACCAACGCTTGCTGAAAACGGCTGCTCACGGAAACATCCACCACGCGTGTGGCGGCTACCCAGATCTGCGGAGCACTTTCCAGTACGCCAGTGGGAAATACAAAAATGAAGTTAGGTGGATCTTTGGGCCAATCAACTTTCCGGATACCGCGGATACGCGCACGAATCGGCACACCTTGCACATCAAACACCAGCGAGTCGTTGATGGCGAGCTCCAAGGTTTCCTGCATGCCTTCAGAAATGGTAACCCAAACGGAATCTTTGCGGCTTGGATCTAGTTGTTGCAACTCTCCCTCTATCATTTCCTCCGAAACATGCAGGCTATCGCGATACGTTACGCGGTACTCCCGCGTAAGCGCCCAGTTCGGAATTTTATCCGTAGTATCTTTTTGCAGTTGGTCGATGGGTTTGCCTTTCACTTCGGCCAGGCGGCACGTAACAATAGGTACGAGTTGATTGACGGGAAGCTGATGTTCGTTCAAGAGTTGCACAACCCCTTCGCGCTGCGAACTCTGGATATCGAACAGAATCGTGTTGGACTGGTTTTCATTACCCGAAAACTCTACCTGATTGAGTAGACTGGACTGAACAATGTTAAGTGTGGCGATGATAAACGTACCCAATCCAATCGTAACCATCAACACCGCTGTTTGATTATTGGGGCGAAACAAATTGGAAAGCGCATGCCGAAACACAAAGCTTGCCCGCCGTGGAAAAAACCTGCGCACGGCTTTTAGCAGTAACCACGCCACGAGCGCCAAACAACCAAGAGCAACTACCACTCCGCCCGTAAACGCCACCCCAGCCAACCAGCTGCGGGTTTGATAAGTGGCAACAGCGATCGGAAATAATACGATCAAAGCAATTGCAACCACTTTTGTTTTGGAAAAGACTGAATCCATTCCGGACTCGGCCCGTAGTACGGTAAGCGGCGGCACAAACCGCACGGCTACCAGAGGCAGAATAGAAAAGAGGGCCGAGATCACGGTGCCCAACGCAAGACCTTCGAAGGCTGCACGCCATGAAAGTCCCAAGCTCACTTCGCCAGGAATGAATTCTTTAAAGATCAACGGTACCACTTGCTGAATACCCAACCCCACAGTGGCGCCCACAACGCTGCCAATCAATCCCAGGGAAAAGATTTGAATGAAATAAATCGAGAAAGCTTGCCAGCCGGTGGACCCCACACATCGCAAAACAGCTACTTCATCGCGCTTCTCGCGGGCGTAAATATGCACAGAGCTCGCTACCCCAATGCAACCCAGAAGTAGCGCAACAAAGGCGAGCAAGGAGAAAAACTGGTATACAGACTGAAAGGCTTCGCCTAAATCTTCTTTGCGTTCGGCCACCGTATCATACCCGTGACCATACTTTCGCAGAAGCGGGCGTAGTTTTTTGCCCAAAGCTTCCGCCTCGGCCGCATCTTTAGTCTTGAAGTATTGCCGGTACGTAACGCGGCTACCAAATTGAATGAGCCCGGTGGAATCCAACTCCTGTTGGGTGATGTAAACCGAGGGTGTAAAAGTCGTGAGAATGCCGGCACTGCCGGGAAACTTTTGTACCACACCAGCTACGCGAAATATTGTGTTTCCGATTTTCACGGAGTCATCGGAGCTGACCTCGTATTGGGTTGCCAGCGATTCATCCAGCATGGCATAGCCACCCTGCTTCATTTTCTCATAGGCATCCTGGGGTAGTGTGGCGATGTCGCCATAAAAGGGAAAGGCCCCTTTCAAACCCATTACCCGCACCAACCGCGACTGGCGCGAGTTCATAAACATCACCATCGAGGCTAACTCCGACTCCGATGCTTGCTGCAGGCCGGTTGAATCAAATGCCGCCACCACCTCGGTCTCAAAACGCTTGCTTCCGTTGGCCACCAAATCCGCGCCTAACAATTCGCGTGCATTGCGATCCAAATCTTCCTGTAAAGAGTAGTTTAAACTACCGATGGCCACTACGGCTGCGATGCCCGTAACGAGGGAAGCTACAAACAAAAACAGGCGCGAGAAATTATGGCGTGCATCGCGCCAAGCCATATTCCACACCCAGCGATCGCGCCAAAATGGTTGATGGGGCCGAGTGAACTTAATGCGGTAGTCGATCATGCCGGCACTACTTGATGATCTTCCACGACCTTACCACCGCGCATTTTGAGTACCCGCTCGGTGCGAAAGGCTAACTCGTAGTTATGGGTAACCAACACCAGTGTAGTGTTTTGCTCGCGATTCATCCCAAACAATAACTCGGTAACGTGCCGTGCATTTTCTTCGTCCAGATTACCCGTAGGCTCGTCGGCAAACAAAATCCGTGGGCTAGTGATGAAGGCACGCGCCATGGCCACGCGTTGTTGCTCCCCGCCCGAAAGCTGAGTGGGATAGTGCTCCATACGGTTGCCAAGTCCAACCCGAGCCAGCAATTCCTTCGCGCGGGCCATCGCGGTGCGCTCTCCGCGCAGTTCCAATGGCACCATCACGTTTTCAAGGGCGGTGAGTGTGGGTAACAACTGAAAGTTCTGAAATACAAATCCCACGTATTGATTCCGCAGAAAGGCGCGGTCGTCTTCGTCCATCGCGTGCATTTTAAAGCCCATCAGCGCAACAGTGCCGCTAGAGGGCACATCCAATCCTGCACAAAGTCCGAGTAAAGTGGTTTTACCACTACCGGATGGCCCCACGATGGCAAGGGTGGAACCCTGGCGGACTTGAAACGACACGTGATCTAAAACAGTGAGGGAGCCGCTGCCCGATTTGTATGACTTGGTTAGTTGATCTGCTTCTAATACGATTTCCGCCATGATTCAAAATCAAAAAGTACTTTTACAACGTTAAAGAGTAAAACCGGTTCAAGATAACTGTTTGTATGGTCGTTAAAAGCTTCTGGATTATTGCATTAACAATTCTTTTGCAAAAGCCTATACCCACCGTGTTGTTCTTTGGCGACAGTCTCACGGCCGGCTATGGGCTCTCGCCCGAAGAGGCATTTCCCAATTGGGTGGAAAAAAACCTGCGCCAAAAAGGTCTGTCCGTAAAAGCAATCAACGCTGGACTCAGTGGTGAAACATCAGCAGGTGGATTGGAACGACTCAACTGGATCCTGAAACAACCGGTAGATGTGTTTGTGTTGGAGTTGGGTGGCAACGATGGCTTACGCGGATTACCCTTGGAGCAAACCAAAAAGAACTTGCAGGCTATCATCGACCAAGTGAAGAAAAAATCACCAAAAACGAAGATTGTGATTGCCGGTATGATGGTGCCACCCAATTTGGGCGAAGCATACGCCACGCAGTTTAAATCGCTATACCCGGAACTTGCACGAAGCAACCAAGCAACCCTGATTCCCTTTCTGTTGGAGGGTGTAGCCGGCAACGAAAAACTCAACTTACCTGATGGCATTCATCCCAACCCGGAGGGCCACAAAATTGTGGGACAAACCGTTACGCGGTTTATCGAACCGCTGGTGAAATAAGCGCTAGCACTAAAAAGTCTTCGCGATTCGTTCCACCCATTTTTTGTACATCACCCCCGAGGGGTGAAGTTGGTCAGTGGCCACATAATCCGGTTTGGCCAAACCTTCGCGGGAGATGTCGGTAATGTTTACGTAGCGGATTCCGGCTTGCTCGGTGATGGAACGATTCACCGCATTGAAGGCGTCAATAGCCGGTGTGATTTGGGCCTGCTTCTTTTCCCCAAAGGGTGTAAATCCATAGTCGGGAATGGAGACCACGAAAACATTCTCCTTTTTCCCTTTGGCTAGTGTCACGGCCTGTTGCAGCAAGTTCGCAAACTCCTTCTCGTACTCTTCTAACGGTTTACTTTGGTATTGATTGTTCACACCAATCAGCAACGACACTAAATCGTAGTCGTTGGTAAGATGGGCCGCCTCCATGGCGGAACGCAAGTTGTCGGTACGCCAACCGGTGGTGGCAATAATGCGCGGCAGCTCATAGCGCAAGCCACGGGCTTCCAATGCCCGCACGAGTTGGTTGGGCCATCGTTCGGCCTCTGCCACTGATTCGCCTATTGTATATGAGTCGCCCAAGGCCAGGTACTTTTTAGGAGGTTCAATCATGACTAATAAAAAGACAATTGCAGCGAAATTGATCCAGGTTAACATCCGTTGGTGGTGTAATCCGCTAAATTTACAAAAATCAAAATACACCACATGACGCCCGAAGTTGTCTTTTCCATTGTAAACACCAGCGCCCCGGTGGGGTGGCTGCTGCTGATCCTGGCCCCACGTTGGAAGGGGACCCACATTCTGATTGTATCTGGATTGGTCCCAGCCTTGCTCGCGGTAGCTTACCTGATCCTGATGGTTCGCTTTTTTGGTTCGGCCGATGGTGACTTTTCTTCGCTGCAGGGTGTGATGAGTTTGTTTACCAATCCGTGGACGGTAGTCGCGGGGTGGATTCACTACCTCGCGTTCGATTTATGGGTCGGGTGCTGGGAACTACGCAACAGCCAACAACAAGGGATTCACCACTGGCTGGTAGTGCCCTGTTTACTACTTACCTTTTTGTTCGGGCCCGTTGGCCTGTTGCTTTATTTTTTGATTCGCGGCTTCCACACCAAACAACTCATTCATGCAAATTTCTGACTGGTTCATTGCGTTGCGCGTGCGTAACGATTTGCTCTACTACAGCGGGCTGATTTGCTTTGGTTTTGCGTTAGCCTGTGGGGTGGGCATACTGATCGACTCGCGGCAGGTGATGGGCGTAAATGTGTGGTTAAAGCCGATGAAGTTTGCCATTTCGATTGGAGTGTATTGCCTGACGCTGGCGTGGATGCTGGCCTACTTGCCCTTGCGGGATCAAAAACTGATGAGCATCGGAACGATGATTTGTATGGCCGTAGAACTAGGCTTGATTCTGTTTCAGGCCGCGCGCGGAGTGCAGTCGCACTTCAATATTTCTTCGCCTGCAAACCGAGCCATCTTTGCTACCATGGGTACCTTCATTGCGTTTAACTCGCTGTTGATCTTGTACACGCTGATTCGTTTTTTCACCGAAGAGATTCCGCTACCGCCGCACATGGTGTGGGCCTGGCGAATTGGTTTGGCCACGCTGTTTCTCGCGGGTTTGTCCGGTGGAATCATGTCTACAACCTTGCATCATTCGGTGGGTGTACCCGATGGCGGAGCAGGCCTACCAATATTGAATTGGAGCACCGAAGGAGGCGATTGGCGCGTACCGCATTTTTTTGCCTTGCATGCTTTTCAGGTAGTGCCGCTGCTCGTTTGGTTAGCGACCGATGCCACGGGCTACCTATCAGCCACTCGAACAACAGCTTTTACAATTGGATTGGGATATGTGTTCCTGTGTGTTATTTTGCACATTCAGGCGCTACGCGGGCTGCCGCTGGTGGATTGAAAGCGGAGAGAGAGGGATTCGAACCCTCGATACAGTTACCCGTATAACGGTTTTCGAGACCGTCCCATTCGGCCACTCTGGCATCTCTCCGAAAAGGGACACAAAAGTAACGTTCCGCAGGAAGTCGGCCAAGTGCGGTCTTTGGGCAAATTCGGGCTTAAAAAAACCCGTAAATCGGCCTTGTTTGCCACAGGCCACTTTTCTATTTTGTCACCTGTTTTATTACCTCAATCTTACCTCAACCCATGGAATTGTTCCTCAAACCAGATACTTGGTTAGCCCTTCTCACACTTTGCTTTTTAGAAGTGGTTCTCGGGATAGACAACATCATCTTTATCTCCATCGTATCTAACAAACTGCCGGAAGAACAGCGGCAGAAAGCCCGCAACACCGGGCTAGCTCTGGCCATGGGTGTGCGCATTTTGTTGCTATTAGGCATTACCTGGATCATCGGCTTTGTTGAGCCACTTTTTACCATTCCAGCAAATATTTTCATGGAGCACAGTTGGTCAGTAAGTGGTAAGGATTTAATCCTGCTGTTTGGCGGTTTGTTTCTCATTGCCAAGAGCACGATGGAAATCAACCACGAAATGGAAGGGGATGATGAAGATGAGTCGACCAAAGGAGTGGTTCGTTCGTTCTCCTCCACGATCATACAAATTATCTTTTTGGACATTGTCTTTTCCTTTGATTCGATTTTAACTGCTGTGGGCATTATCCCACCCGATCAGGTGATTCTAATGATCATAGCCGTGATCGTTTCCATTATTGTGATGATGTTTTTCTCAGGCGCCATCAGCGACTTCATCCGCAGACACCCTTCGATGGAAGTGTTGGCGTTGGGATTCTTGATTCTGATCGGCTTTACGCTAGTGCTTGAGGCCTTCCACCAGGACATCCCGAAAGGGTACTTATACTTTGCGGTTGCGTTCTCGTTGTTGATTGAATTCACCAACATCCGCGTACGTAAAAAGCGCCTCAATAAGAACAAAGTGGTGAAGCTGAACAAGGCATTTTCCGAAGAGGAAATCAAGCAGGCGATTTCGGAAAAATGAGCACCGAAGACCTCCGCTATCCCATCGGCAAGTTTCAGCCGAAGGAAGTTTATTCAGAAACGGATCTCAAGGATTACATCCAAACGCTGGCCGCATTTCCTAATCGCCTGCGCAGCGTAGTCGAGGGCCTGACTCCACTGCAACTCCAAACTCCGTATCGCGAAGAAGGCTGGACGGTGCAGCAAACCGTACACCACCTAGCGGATAGCCATTTGCACGCCTACATCCGCACAAAGTGGTTGCTAACAGAAGACACACCCACGATTAAAGCCTACTTGGAAAAACGCTGGGCTGAGACGCCCGAGAATGAGTCGGACATTCAATTATCGCTCGCCCTCATTCATGCACATCACGCAAAGTGGGTTGCTTTGTTAGGCCAGCTTCCCGTGGAAGCATTTCAACGGCAGTTCTACCATCCCGATAGTAAAAAACACGTACGCCTGGATACACTGGTGGCCACTTACGCGTGGCACGGTGAGCACCACGCTATGCACATTCAACGATTGAAAGAAAGGCTGGGATGGTAGCCGGCACGTACCAACGCCCTGGATGGCTTTGGAATCAACACCTGGAAACCATTTTTCCGGCAAAATTCCGAGCAGCACCACGCATAAATTTTCAACGCGAGCGGATCGACACACCGGATGGAGATTTTCTGGATTTAGATTGGGTACGCCAATCATCCAACCAATTGCTGATCATTTCGCATGGCCTGGAAGGCAACAGTTATCGGCCCTATGTGCGCGGTCTGGCAAACGCCTTCGGAACGCTGGGTTGGAGCATCGTGGCTTGGAATTACCGCGGCTGTAGCGGGGAGATGAATCGCCAGTTACGCTTTTACCACAGTGGCGCGACAGACGATCTGGCCACCGTAGTTGATCATGCCGTGCGCCAAGGGTATGAGCATGTGCACTTGGTGGGCTTCAGTTTGGGCGGCAACCTGACTCTGAAATACCTGGGCGAGCCACGCTCTCGACCCACCGCTATCAAACGTGCACTCGCTTTTTCGGTGCCGTTACATCTGCACAGCAGTTGCCTTGAAATCATCCAACCTCACAACTGGCTTTATAATCTAAATTTTTTAATCAGCCTTCGAAGAAAATTGCGCTTGAAGGCCCAACAGTTTCCAGAGATCGATTTGCAACCCCTGAAGAAGATTTCCAATTTGTTTCAGTTCGATGATGTGTACACGGGCCCCTTGCATGGGTTTGCTAACGCGATTGACTACTACGAACGCAGCAGCGCGTTGCAGTACCTGCCGGCCATCCAGATTCCAACAAAAATCATCAGCGCCCAAAATGATCCATTTCTTTCGCCGGCTTGTTACCCCACTGCCAACATCGTTCGCAATTCGCGGATCCAGACCGAGTTTCCCCGCCACGGTGGACACGTGGGTTTTGCACAGTTTGGCACGAAAGGACTATATTGGAGCGAACTGAAAGCTCTGGAGTTTCTCGTGCATGATCGATCGCTATAGTTTAGCTGTTTCCCCCGCAGATCTCGGAAGTACGTTGGCGGTTGATCCGTTAGGATTTGAAAAATCCGTTTTCAACGCATTTCCAACTCGGCTGTTGCCGGTAATTACGCAGAATAGCCCGAAGGGATTGTCGCACTTTTATTGGGGCGTTGAACCGCAGTGGGCCAAAAACAAACCGATTAGCGAGAAGCTGATTAACGTACGAGTTGAGTCATTACTGGAACGAGCCTCCACCCGCAAAGCATTGATGCGTTACCGGTGTGTAGTGCCAGCCGATGGCTTTTACGTTTGGAAACGACTCTCAAAAAAATCGCTGGTGCCCTACCGGGTGGTGATGAAAAACCGAAAGGCGTTTGCTATGGCAGGCCTGTGGGAAGAATACGAAAACGAAGAGGGCGCCACGTTTCATACCTTTACAGTGATTACCGGCCAGCCCAATGCAGTAGTTTTTCCGTTGCATGATCGGATGCCGCTTGTATTGTCCAAATCTCAATGCGAACTGTGGCTCGCCACCGAAACTTCGGAAAAAGACCTGCTGGATTTGTTGGTCCCGTACCCTTCGGAAGAAATGGATAGTTACCCGGTGTCGCCCCGCATTCAGGAAAATCAACCGTACGACAGTAGTTTGATTTTGCCCGCCCCACCGGCCGACCAGTTCGGCAACTTGACGTTGTTTAGTTGAGTACCTCTTATTTGTCTCCACCGATTTCATCGGAGGTGACTAAAATTTGATCCCTTCAAAATCTCATTCCGAAACCAAGAAAGGATTACAATTCCCGCTCAAAATCCATCGCCCTCGTCTTCCTTCTTGGCCGGAACTTTGTCTTTAGTTTTGCCATCAGAAGGTGCGTTACCGTCTGATTTTTTCTTGCCGCCAAATAACGAGCGTTTCTTTTTGGTAGCGGTGGTATCAGCCGGGTTGTTGTTCTGAAGCGAATCAACTTTATTCTTTTTTCGGAGCAATCCTTTCTTCTCGGATCGCGATTTTTTTTGCTCCTGTTCGGCTTGTTCTTGTTTTCCTTCCATCGCCACACGCACATCGGGCATTACCAGCAGCTTACGGAAATACCACATGTATAAATCCTGATCGAGGTTGTACTTCTCTTTGGTCTTGGTGATGGCGTATTCGGTTTCAACCGAATCTGCGCGAGTGGCAACCGAATCGGTTACATCCGTTTCGGCCAGGAGCAACTCTACGTCTTTGTTGATCTTAAGCGAGTCCGGAATCTCCGGATACACCGGCTTCATTTCAATGGTCCGCAAACTTCGCAACTTTTTGCGGTAAGATTCCGGAACAGCCACCAGGTACTTCGTTTGGCGAGAAGCCAGCACTTTGGGCGTGGAGTCTTCGTTGAAGTAGCTAAACTTCTTGCGCAGCTGCTCCTTGTCGTAAATGAAAGCACTTTGGTAGGCGGGGCATATCATCTTTTGGGTACAAGCTGTACTGAAGAAAGCCAGTAATAAGATGATTAAGCCCTTCGACATCAAACTATGGTAAGCACAAGAAACAAAGTTAATGAAATACTCGAACCAATGGTAAACGAAATTCTAGGTAAAAGATTGTATCTGCTTGATTATCAGCTACAAATCCAGAAGCTTTGCTTTATCTTTTTTCGGTAAACCACTCACAACCAATGCGTAAGAGTCATCTATCAGGGCGTTAAGGATCTTGTCGGGCAGGGAGCCATCCATGGAAATGGTGATCCAGTGCTTTTTGTTCATGTGGTAGCCCGGTTGAATAGCCGGATGTCGCTCGCGCAATTCCGCTCCCTTTTCGGGGTCTACTTTTAGATTGATGCTAATGAACTCTTCAATGTCCGTAGCGGCAAACATCTTGCCCATCACCTTCAGCACCATCGTCACCGCATCAAAAGGATACTCTTCGGTTACCCCTTTTTTTGCAAGGCAGTAGTTCCGAAAAGACTCGAGGTTCACTACAACATGGGTTTGATCACCAGCTTAAAAACGAGAAACAGCACGCCCAACAAAAACACTACGATCGAAATCTTATTAATGCCATGCATCATGCGGATGTTGATGTTGTTGGGCCGCGAAGGATCTTTTTTGCGAAAGAAGTAACTGCCGACTTCGCCCAGTTGAAAGAACTCGCGGAGAGTAGTGTGTTTCGATACAGGTTTTTGATTTTCCATATTATGCCATCAGTTTTTCGGGCTCAATCCAAATGCCGTCTTCGCGGATGAGGTTGATCAGTTCATCCACCGCTTGAAGTGTGGGCACATTTTTTTTCACCACTTCTTTGCCCCGATACAAGGTAATCCGGCCGGGGCCAGAACCTACGTAGCCGTAGTCGGCATCCGCCATCTCGCCCGGCCCGTTCACAATGCAGCCCATGATGCCGATCTTGACACCCTTAAGATGATACGTGCGCGACCGTATCTTCGCGGTGGTTTCTTGCAAATCAAACAACGTGCGTCCACACGAAGGGCACGAGATGTATTCGGTTTTCGAGATACGTGTGCGCGTGGCTTGCAGAATGTTAAATGCGGTTTCATTCACCACTTTATCTCCACCGCAGTTTTCGGCTGCTAAAAACACACCATCACCCAACCCATCAATCAACAGACCACCCACATCCGTAGCAGCAAAAAGTTGCAAGTCCTCCGGTTGCAGATCTCGGTACGCTCGTCCAATAATCACGGGTACTTCGCACCCGGCATTCATGAGTTCCACGAAAAGCCGCCGCTGCTCCGCATAGCCGTGTTTATTGTAGGTGTCCACCATCAGAACAGCGGTTGGGTCACCTTGAAGTTTTTGAAGTAGTGAATTGGTAACATCCTTCAGTAAGGCATATACCATGTTCATAATTGGCGATGTTTCTACACCTTGTAAGTAATCGCGCGCATGAATAAAGGGATAGGCACGGTCGCGGGCGCGTTGGGTAAGCCAGGTGGCGTGATTAAATATCAACCCGAGTGTTCCTGGTATTTCAAAGTCGATTGTTTTGTCGCCTAAAAAAACGTAGTCACACGCCATGTCGGTGATGTTCCACTTATCCAGCGGCACCGAGTACTGATAACCAAGGGCAAAGAACGAAGCAGCGGAAACTTTTTCTTTCTGTGAAAAATCGGCCATCACGCGTGGAACATGATGACCGCCCAGATTAGCAACCTCGCGGGTTTTTCTACGATTGTATTCGAACGGCTGAATCGGATAGTGAATAATTTCCGGAATCGGATCATGGCCGGCGCGATCGTTGTAGCGATCGACCAATGTTTTGGCCACCGGCACTTCGGCTTCCGGCTCTTCGGTTAACGACACGCGTACGGTGTCACCCAGACCATCTTCCAGCAACGTACCGATACCCACGGAGGATTTAATCCGACCATCTTCACCATCGCCCGCCTCCGTTACACCCAGATGCAACGGATATGGCTGAAATCCTTCTTCGTCCAGCTTCTGAACCAATAAGCGATAAGCTTGCACCATCACTTGCGGGTTGCTTGACTTCATCGACAGCACGATGTTGTAAAAATGTAAGTCTTCCGCAATCCGAAGAAACTCCAATGCCGATTCAACCATCCCGAGCGGAGTATCGCCATAGCGACTCATGATGCGGTCGCTCAGCGATCCGTGGTTCGTACCAATCCGCATGGCCGTGCCGTACTCCTTGCAAATCTTCACCAGCGGGGTAAACTTCTCGCGGATTCGTTCTAACTCAGTTTCGTAAGAGGCATCGGTATATTCGATCGTCTCGAAGCGCTTGCGGTCGGCATAATTGCCGGGGTTGATCCGAACTTTTTCTACAATTCGGGCTGCAAGCTCAGCTGCGTTGGGAGTAAAATGAATATCGGCAATCAGCGGAACCGTATAGCCGCGCTGCCGTAGCTCTTTTTTAATCGCTTCCAGATTTTGCGCTTCTTTGATACTAGGTGCGGTAATGCGTACGTATTCGCAACCCGCGTCCACCATCCGGATAACCTGCTCGACCGAGCCAATCGTGTCCATCGTATCGACCGTAGTCATGGATTGCACCCGAATTGGGTTAGTGCCCCCTAGCGGCACATCGCCAATGTTCACTACGCGTGTTTTTCGTCTGCTGTATTGCACCAGACTATTGCAATACTGTTTCTGGGCTGTAATTTCTCCGTTCACCGGGATTAACTGATTTACAGCAAAGTTAACCCTTTCAGAGCCATTTTGTTCAACGAGTTTGGGCAGCTAAACACATGGGCGCCCAATAGTAAACCAACAAGCACTGCCACCGTCCGGATACTACAGCTTGATGAAAACTTTGCGCCTGTAAAGCACGTAAACGGGCACAAAACAAAGCAGGTTGTAAAACAGTGCCCAGCCTAACGAAGCCGCCTTGGGGGGCAGCCCGATGTTGGCAAACAAATTCATCATGCCGTTGTGGATGTTCGCACTTTCGGGAATGCTAACAAAAAGGGTGAAGATGCCTGCCAGAAAATATGCCGCAATCGCATTGGAGCCGTAGATCAAGCCAACAGTTGTCCATTTTTTGTATCCCAATTCATCCACCACCCAAATGCTGGTGGCCAGCGTGAGCAGCGCGAGGCCAGACGTGTACAACACGTAGGAGGAAGTCCAGATATGTTTATTGATCGGAAAACTCCAACCCCAGAAGTAGCCCACGGCAAGGGCACAAAACCCCGCCATGTAGAGCCACACGAGCTTACGTTCGATACTTAACTTACTTTGGATGAGGTGACCCGCCAACATGCCACTAATGCCCGTAGCGAAAGATGGAATGGTGCTAAGCACACCTTCCGGATCCCAGGTCCCTTCCCACATCTTGCCGGGAATAAGAAAGGAATCCAACCACGCCGCCATGTTTTGGCCGGGTTCGAGAATGCCGGTTCCCAGACCCGGTACCGGCACAAATACCATCACCACCCAATAAAACACCAAAAATCCAACTCCCCATTTTGCTTGCGTCTTCCACGTGGTATTTACAAACATCAACGCACACACCAAAAAGACTACCGCAATGCGCTGTAACACACCCGGGATTCGAATTTCAGCAAAATTGAATTCCGGATAGAGGCTCAAAAAGATTCCCAGCGCAAAGATTTTTAAAGCACGCCAAACGATTTTCCTCTGCATTTCTGATTTGCTCTTGCCAGCCTCCATTTGCTTGGAATAAGCCAAGGCAATCGAAACGCCCACAATGAACAGAAAGAAAGGAAAGATCAAATCGGTGGGTGTAATCATCTCATTCCATTCCGCATGCAACAGCAGCCCGTACACATTTCCCCAATCACCCGGGTTATTCACCAAGATCATAGCGGCTACCGTAAAACCGCGAAACGCATCTAATGAAACTAATCGTTTGCTTTCCATATTCATGTCCGGTTAAAGATCGCCCAACTGCGGGCGCAAGAGAATTTCTTCGACTACGGTGTTCTTCGAGAGTGCATACGCCTGATACACCGTTTCTGCCACATCCGACGGTTTCATAAAACGATCCTCCGGAAGATCTACTCCATCCCAGCTCGCGGTGCGCGTGGCCCCCGGTAGCACCGCCGTCACGCGGATTCCAAAATCCTTTAGCTCTTCGCGTAGCACTTTGGAAAAACCCAGCAACGCAAATTTGGAAATCGCATAAGAACCTCCATTGGGGTACGCTTTGATACTTGCAATCGAGCACATGTTGAAGATGTGCCCCTGTTTGCGTGCCTTCATGGGCGCAATTAAACCGCGCGTTGTGTAATAGGCACTGTACACATTGCTCTGAATCATGCTTTCAAGAGTTCCTTCGGGCTCATCCGTAACCGCACCGGGCACAAAATAGCCCGCGTTGTTTACCAGCACTTCCACGGGTCCAAGGGTGTTGGTAAAATCGGTAAACGATTTTACATCCCGGGTTACGCTCATGTCGGCCACTTGAACCGCTACGTCTACCCCATAAGTACTGATTAGGTCAGCCTTCAAAGCATCCAAATCCGTTTGCTTGCGCGAGCAGGTGCAGATGGCAAAACCTGCACGTGCAAACCGATCAATGATGGCCCTGCCAATGCCTTTCGTTCCACCGGTTACTACTGCCAAAGGTGCCATCAATTTTTGCGTATCTTTGAAGCAATTTATACATTTTCATGAAGGAATTCGGACAATACGCGCTCTTTCTGGGCTCGTTGTTTGTAAGGCGGGAGACGTTCAAAACCTACTACCACCTCACGTTGGAAGAATGTATTCAAATCGGAATCAAGTCTACCTTTTTGGTGATGTTGGTTTCGTCTTTCATGGGTGCAGTAACCACCGTGCAAACCGCCTTCAACATGGTGAGTCCGTTAATCCCCAAGTTTGTGATCTCGCAGGTGGTGCGCGAAATGACCGTATTGGAATTGGCTCCCACCATTATCGCGATTATCTACGCGGGCAAGGTGGGGTCTAGCATGGCCGGTGGAATTGGCACCATGCGCATTACCGAACAGATCGATGCCCTGGAAGTAATGGGCATTAACTCCTCCTCATATCTGGTACTTCCCAAACTGGTAGCATCGCTCATCATGTACCCGATGCTTGTGATTGTAGCTGGGTTCTGCGCTCTTTTTGGGGGTTATCTGATCGGTTCCCTGACGGGGATTATATCACCCACCGATTACATCTATGGAATCCGGTTTACCTTCAACGAATTCACCATCACGTTCGCACTTATCAAATCAGTTGTGTTTGCGTTTTTGATTTCTACCATCTCTTGCTTCAAGGGCTACTACACACACGGGGGTGCGTTGGAAGTTGGCATTGCAACCACCAAGGCGGTTACCACCAGTGTGATTGCCATTTTGCTGAGCGATTATTTCCTGGCCGAATTGCTTTTGAATAAATGATCAAGATTACGCGCATCAGTAAGTCGTTTGGCGATCGGCTCGTGCTCAATAACGTAAGTGGCGAGTTCGATAAAGGGAAAACCAACCTCATCATTGGCGCCAGCGGTACCGGAAAAAGTGTACTCCTCAAGAGCATCGTGGGCCTCATCCAACCGGATACCGGCAACGTTTTTTACGACCTCCGAAACTTTACGGAAGCCGACAAAGAAATGAAGTCCGACATCCGCAGGGAAATTGGAATGCTCTTCCAGGGCGGAGCTTTATTCGACTCAAAGAATGTGGAAAAGAATGTCATGTTCCCGCTGGACATTCTCACCAAAATGAGCCCAGAAGAAAAGATTGAACGTGCGTATTTTTGCTTGAAGCGGGTTGGATTGGAAAATGCCGCCAAAAAAATGCCGTCTGAGCTTTCGGGGGGTATGAAAAAGCGAGTAGGTATTGCCCGCGCGATTGTTAACAACCCCAATTACCTCTTTTGTGATGAGCCCAACTCGGGCCTAGATCCGCAAACGTCCATCCTGATTGATGAATTGATCGCTGAAATCACCCACGAGTACGACATTACTACAATAGTGGTAACCCACGATATGAACTCGGTGTTGGGAATCGGAGAAAAAATCATGTTTATCCACAAAGGCAAAAACCTGTGGGGAGGCTCGCAAGAAGAAATCATGAACTCGGGTGTAAAAGAAGTAGATGACTTTGTTTTTGTAAACAAAGTGATGAAAAGCCTCAAGCGCCACTAAGCCTCTGCTTCCAAAACGGGTAACTCAATCTCGAAGGTAGCGCCCACGCCAAAGGTTGAAGTAAATCGGATTGTGCCTTTACACAGTTCTATTCCCTGCTTACTTATGGCGAGACCGAGGCCCGAGCCGCCTTTTTTTGTAGTGAAAGAGGGTACAAAAATTTTTGATAGCAACTCCTCAGGAATGCCCGGTCCATTATCTGTAAAGACGATTCTAACCAATCCCTCCGATCGCACCACTCGAACCAAAACCTGAACAGGTCGATCGGCCGATTGCCACGCATTTAACAGAATATTCGAGAAGGCCCGCGAGAGAATCTGATCGTCTACCAGCACCACGCACGGCCCCGCTTCGTTTTGGATGTCTACCTGGCCTTGGGCCGGATCATGATACAATCCCACTACGCGCGCTAACACCTCACCCACTTCGATCTTTTCCAACTTGGGCGTAGGCATTCCCGCAAAGCTCGCGAACGATGTAGCAATCTCGTTGAGCAAATCAACCTGGTGGAGTAACGAACCAATCGAATCGTCAACTCTCTGATCCGTTAAACCTTGCCGCGAACGTAGCAACTGCATTTGCTGTAGCGTAAGCTTCATGGGCGTGAGTGGGTTTTTGATTTCGTGGGCCACTTGCCGCGCCATCTCGCGCCAAGCACTCTCTTTCTCTTGCTTAGAAAGTCGCACTTTCGCCTCTGTCCAGTTGCTTAACATCCGGTTATAGGCATCCACTAAGGCGCCCCATTCATCCTTTCGCTTCCAGGTCAGCAACGTGGGAGATTGTTGAAAAGTTGTTTGACCCAACGTTTGCGCCATCCATTGCAAGGGGCTTACCAACTGACGTGTTAACCGCATCGACAGCAGCACCGCAAAAATTCCGATGGCAACGAAAAGAATAAGCAATAAGTTGATGGTACGGATCTCTGATCGTTCATTCGATCGATCGAAATCAAAAAAAGGAACAGCCAGAATGGCCTGCATCTCACCCAGGTTACTGCGCACCGGCAAGTAGCAGGTTCGGTAGCCAAGCCTGCCAATTTGCTCATCGCGCACCAGGGGCGATTGCGTCTGCACGCTTGCTAACACATTGGGTGAAAGTAGGCGGGAAAGCACATGCTGATCGTAGACGGCTGGTTGATTGGTGGTGATCAACATGCCGTTCTTATCAAATACGGAAAAATCAAGGTCGGTGAGGCGCCTTAATTGCGAAAACATTTCTTCTCCCTCGCTCGGCTGCAGCTGGCTTGACAACACTTCGCTCAGGTTACGGGCCCGTTGTATGAATTGTCCGTTTAACTGCTCGCGGTTTTGGGCCCGAATCAATTGAAACAGCATCACGGCCATTACAAAAAATGGTAGCGCAGCGGATACCAACGTGATGATCTGTAACCGCTGCGCAAAGCTTCGATCTCGCCACTGCAAAACGGCGTGGCGTTGCCGAATAAAAGTCGCTGCTCCAAACGCCGCTCCCCATAAAAGAAAAAAGAAACTGAAGTTGGCCAGCCCATTTAGTAGCGTGTAGGCAGGCCGCGACACCACTAACCATCGACCTTGCTCCTCCCCGATCACGCGATGCACATAGCCCAATTGAATAAATCGATCCTTTGGGGTTGCCTCGGTCAGATCCAATTGCGTGTATTCAAAACTACCGAAGCTATTAAGGATTTGGTCGTTCGTCCACCACGCATAACTGTAGGGCCCAGACTGCCCAAATTGAATTCGCTTCTCGTCCAGAAGAACTTCGGGAAACACACTCTCAGGAATAGCTCGTTTCAGATTCAAATCCACCACAATAAATCCGGCCAAGAGCGAACCCCGACCGATTCGGGTAATTACCCGATAGTTTCGGGCCGAAGGCAAATCCGGTGCGTGCCGAATGAACACGCCTTCATAACCAGTGGTGAGCGCTTGTTTCTTGTGATTGAGCAAAAACGATGCGAGGTCGGGATCGGTAGTGACTTCCAGATTTTCGCCCGATGATTCAAATAATCGGATCGTCACATCGTATTGATCAAAATAGTTCTGAAGATAGACCCGCTTTATTTTCTCTTTGATGATGGATCGGTTTCGCAGGGGATTGTTCCAGACGGATACGATAAACGGATCGTTTTGAATTTTACCGTTTACTTCATTCAGCAAAAACTCCCCTAATTCATCGCGCGAAGCAAGATAACTATTGGCAAAACGTTGTTGATCGTCTGTCTTTCGTTCCTCGCCCAGATAATAGACAGCTGCTGCCGTATAACCACAGAAAATTATGGCAAGCGCCACTTGCCAGCGTCCACCAAAATTCCACCGCTTCGCAAACAAGGAAGCTGTTGTTACTACGAGCAAAAAAACAACTGTCGGAATTTCGTAATGGCGTTTTTCCCAAAATGCATACACGACAAAAACAATCAGCGTGGCTCCCAGCGCACTCCAAAATAAACGCGCCTCGAACCGCCCGGAAAGCAGCAGCCGAATAATTCCGGTGGCCGCCAGCCAGCCCGACAAAATCCCGGATAGTAACGCCAACCACATGACTACCCTGGTTTCATCAATC
>JBIIVI010000258.1:0-4917 GCA_044339555.1 Cyclobacteriaceae bacterium
GCATCCCCAAAATTCGGAAATAGTTTTTTCCGCCAACGTGGCGGCATATAAATCTTTAGACGGTGGCAAGTCATGGTTCAGTTTCAAAGGAGCACCGGGTGGTGATGACTACCACCGGATCTGGATCAACCCGCTACAACCCGATGTAATGCTGTTTGCTGCTGATCAAGGTGCAGTGGTAACAGTAAATGGCGGCCGGACGTGGAGCTCGTGGTACAACCAGCCCACAGCACAACTTTATCATGTTTCAACCGACAATCAGTTTCCGTATTGGGTATACGGTGGCCAGCAGGAGAGTGGCGCTATCGGTGTGGCTAGCCGCGGGCCGGGTGGTCAGATTTCCTTTCGCGATTGGATGGGCGTGGGTGCTGATGAGTATGCCTATGTAGTTGTAGATCCGAAGGATCCTTCGATTGTCTACGGAGGCCGCCTAACAAGATTTAATAAGAAAACTGGTCAGTCACAAAACGTAGCTCCAGAAGCTTTGCGCTCGGGTCGTTATCGGCTATTGCGTACGTTACCGGTGTTGTTTCATCCGGCCGATGCCAATATGTTGTTATTCGCCACCAACGTATTGTGGAAATCGATGGACGGTGGGGCAACCTGGGAGGTAATCAGTCCGGATTTAACGCGAATTAACCCGGAGGTGCCCGCCAGCGTGGGTGATTTCCGCAAGGAGCCCACCATCGCACAACGTGGTGTGATCTATTCGGTAGCGGGTTCCCGATTAAGCCGCGATGTTATTTGGGCCGGCACAGATGATGGTCGCGTTCACCTGACGCGCGATGGGGGGAAGACCTGGCGGGAAGTGACACCACCAGCCCTCAGTTCGTGGGACAAAATCTCGCAACTGGAAGCAAGCTCGCACGATGTTGCCACCGCCTATTTTTCTGTAAACGCGTTACGAAAAGACGATTTGCGACCACACATTTATAAAACCACAGATGCCGGTGCTACTTGGGCACGTATTGTAAATGGTTTGCCAAATGAACCGGTGAATGTGGTTCGCGAAGATCCGAAACAGCGCGGACTTCTGTTTGCCGGCACTGAGAAGGCCGTATACTTTTCAGTTGATGGGGGCGCTCAGTGGCAGTCGCTGCGTCAAAATATGCCCGCCACTTCCGTCCGTGATCTGGTGATTCAACAAGACGATGTGGTGGTTGGCACTCACGGCCGATCCATTTGGATTTTAGATAATATTACTCCATTGCGGCAGTTGTCTACTTTAGTGAATGCAGCCACGTTAACGCCTCCGGCAAAAGCTGTTCGTGTGCGTTTTAATATGTTTTCGGATACGCCGCTGCCGCCGGAAGAGCCGGCTGGAGAAAACCCACCCGACGGTGCAATCCTGGATTATTACCTGCCCGCTACAGTCACTTCGTTGCAACTCGAAATTCGCAATTCAAGTGGCGAGTTGATTCGCTCGTTTAGCGCGTCAGACCCAAATGAAAAGGTGGATACAGCCTCGTTGGCCTATCCAACTTATTGGTTTCGGCCACAACAGAAGTTAGTCCAGGCAAAAGGGCATCACCGATTCGTTTGGGATTTATCGTACCCACCACCGAGGGGAGCGAAGCGGGAGTTATCGATTGCGGCCAACTTCAAGAACACGGCTACCTCGCCAAAGGGAATTTTTGTTCCTCCCGGCACCTACGAAGTTCGGCTAGTGGCGGATGGGCAATCATCCAGCCAGCAGTTAGAAGTGGTGCTGGACCCGCGCGTGGGGGCTTCGGCACAGGACATCGCCCTGCAGACCAGCCAATCGCTGACGTGTTACCACCGATATCACGACCTGCAGCAACTCCGCGAAACGATTGACGCGCGGCTTCAGGATCCGAAGTCGAAATGGAAAAAAGGCCAGAAAGAGTCGTTGCTCATATTCCGGGGCGAAGGCCAACCCGAAAATCCGGATGTGCTCTATGGCAATGCCACCGCCAGCACATTGGACAAAGAAACCGTTGTTTCGCTCCAAGATAAATGGCTTCATATAATGGCCTTACTGCAGGGTGCAGATGCGCAGCCCACCGAGGCGATGGTAGCGGCCGTGCAACAGCTCGCCAAGCGTACGGAAGAGATGAGCCAGCGTTACCAGGCGTTGCGATGAGTCCTTTCTTGCTGGAAGTGAAAGACGTTGGGCTGACAGACGAACGCGGCTTTGCCTTGCGCAACATTCGGTTGACGCAATCACACGGTCAGCACGTAGTGATTGCGGGCGAGACGGGATCGGGAAAGAGTACCTTGTTACGAATCATCGCGGGGTTACTACAGCCACAAACTGGCACCGTCACTTTCGGAGGCGAGTTGGTAAAAGGCCCGCGTGAGACATTAGTGCCCGGTCACCCGAGAATTGCGTACTTACCCCAATACTTCGAACTGCCTAAGTTCTTGCGGGTGGAACAGGTGCTGGATTATGCCAACAAACTAACACCGCGTGAAGCGAACAAAATCTTCCGCTTATGCCGAATTCACCAGCTTCTGAATCGGAAAACAGATGAGCTGTCGGGAGGCGAGCGTCAACGAATTGCGTTGTGCCGGCTGCTGATTGGCAAACCTGGTTTGCTACTTTTGGATGAACCCTACACCAACTTGGATATGATTGTGAAGGGCACACTCAAAGAAGTGATTCAATCTATTTCTGCGGAACTGAAAATCACCACCTTGCTGGTGTCGCACGATCCGGAGGATACCTTGCCTTGGGCCGATCACATCGTGATATTGAAAGCCGGCAAAATGGTGCAACAAGGAACACCTCGTGAAATTTACTTTCATCCCAAAAATGAATACGTGGCCGGACTCTTTGGTCGGTACTCGGCTGTGGATGGAAGAGTTTACAAAGCGCTGGGTGGAAAAGTAAACCAAACCACGATCGTTCGCCCGGAACAGCTGGCCCTTCGCAAGGGGCGGTTTCAAAAAGGATTAACGGGTATTGTAACCTCTCAAAAATTTACGGGTCATGGGTACGAACTCGTTGTAGAGTTAAAGACAGGTTTGGTAGTTGCGTGCGTCAGTGCAGATCCGGGCTTGCTGCCAGGTACTTTGGTCACGGCAACCCTTCGAAGCTAAGTTTTACAGTGAGACCCCGCGTTTCCACGGGATGAAATCATCCTGCTGCAATCGTACTGCATGCGGAGTCGCTTCTCCGCTGGCTACCTGAATTACATATTGAAGCAGTTGGTGCGCTTTCGTTTCAATGGTTGATTCTCCCGTAATAATATCGCCCGTATTGAAGTCGATCACATCGTGCATTTTTTGATACAGCTGGGTGTTACTGGCAACTTTAACCGTGGGCGCAATCGGATTGCCTGTTGGTGTTCCTAAGCCCGTGGTGAACAGGATCAGGTTACAGCCCGAGCCTGCTAAAGCCGTGGTAGATTCCACATCGTTCCCGGGTGTACACAACAAATGCAATCCGCGCTGTTGAACCTGTTCGGTGTAATCGAGCACGGCAACGATCGGAGAGGTGCCGCCTTTTTTTGCCGCTCCGGCTGACTTCATCGCATCAGTGATCAATCCATCTTTGATGTTTCCAGGCGAGGGGTTCATATCGAAACCTGAGCCGGCTTGCCGGGCACGCTCTGCATACACGGTCATCAAATCCAGAAACTTTTGAGCCACCGCCAGTGAAACCGAGCGGTCTACCAAGTCTTGCTCCACGCCATTGAGTTCCGGGAATTCCGACAGCACGGGAGTTCCACCCAGAGCCACGAGCAGATCCGAGAAGTAGCCCAGTGTAGGGTTGGCGCTGATCCCTGAAAAACCATCACTTCCTCCGCATTCTAATCCCACCACCAGCTTGCTTAACGGAGCAGGTTGCCGCCGGGCAAGATTGGCTTCCGTTAATCCCACAAACGTCTGACGCAACGCCTGCGCAATAAAATCAGGTTCCGACTTACTTTCCTGTTGCCCAAGCACATAAAGCGGCTTGTTGAAGTTTGGATTGATCTTCTGGATAGCTGCCTCCAGAATCTTGACCTGTGCATGTTGGCAACCCAGGCTCAGCACAGTGGCTCCCGCTACGTTCGGGTGGGTGATGTAGCCAGCCAGCAATGCACACAAGGCATCGCTGTCCTGCCGTGTGCCACCACATCCCCCGGCATGCGTAAGGAACTTGATGCCATCTACGTGCGGAAACAACCGTTGGGTAAGTGGGCTTGATCCCAGTAAATCGATCTCGGCCGTTAGCAGGGTTTCGCGCGAGGCACCAGTTTGATACTGCCGGATCAGCGAGTCGACATTCCATTGATGTGGGCGCGGGGCGGCATAGCCGAGCTTTTCTATGAGGGCTTCGCGCAGCACCTCGATGTTACGGTTTTCGCAAAACACCAACGGCACCACCAGCCAATAATTCGCGGTACCTACGCGCCCGTCAGATCGATGATAGCCAAGGAATGTCTGTTCCCGAAAAGCGGACACATCGGGTGGTGTCCATGCGTAACCGGGTGTGCGCAAAACGGGCTCTGTGGCTGCGTGCTTTACATTTTGTGTGGTGATGGCTTCACCCATTTCAATTGGCTGTACTGCCCGCCCAACCAGCACGCCATACATGATTACGGCATCGCCGGGAGTGAGTGGGTGCAGGGCTACTTTATGTTTAGCAGGTATGGCCGATTTGATTTTTAACGAATGAGTTTGCCAGTTTAGCATTTGACCCGCATTAAAATCGCGCAAAGCAACTAGCACATTGTCGTTGGGATGGACTTGGAGAGCATGCATGGGTTAATGATTAGGCGTTACCTGGCTGAGCAGGTGCTGGATTTTGGTGCGCAGTTGGGAAGCTTGATCCGGCTGAATCAAATCTGAGGTAAGTAGCTGGGAGCCAAGTCCAATGCAGGTGGCACCTGCATTAAACCAGCGCATCAACTCGCCAGGTTCGGCTGCAATACCACCCGTAGGCATGAGTGCTGCTTCGGGAAGCAC
>JBIIVI010000259.1:0-4906 GCA_044339555.1 Cyclobacteriaceae bacterium
CAGCTAGGCGTGCTCGACCGTATTCACGTATCTGTGAGGGCAGGACTGAACCACCGGACTTCTGGGCCATCAGTTGGGCTCCGTAACACACGCCCAGAACCGGTACTTGACCAAACTGATTGAGGTCTACATCGGGTGAACCGGCATCGCGAACCGAGCATGGGCTGCCCGACAAAATGATGCCTGCGATAGAGGAGTGGAGTGGCGGGACTTTGTTAAATGGATGAATCTCGCAGTACACATTCAACTCGCGTACGCGCCTGGCGATAAGTTGGGTGTACTGCGAGCCAAAGTCGAGAATAAGTATTTGCTGGAGCATACTACAAAATTAAGCCGATCTGGGAAGCTGACAACGACTCTTCCAACAACCTTATAGTCAGTTGTTTAGCGAAACAAAAGGCAGATTACTACAACACATTCGAAAGCGTCCGGTTGCGGTCGCGCTTCCGCTCATTTTCATTCAGCAAGACTTTCCGCAATCGGATTGATTTGGGTGTTACTTCCACGTATTCATCCGCCTGGATGTATTCCAACGCTTCTTCGAGTGAGAATTTAATGGGCGGTGCAATGCGCATTTTCTCATCCGCACCAGATGCGCGCATGTTTGTGAGTTTTTTGGTTTTGGTAACGTTCACCACCAAGTCGCCCGAACGGCTGTGCTCACCAATTACTTGTCCTTCATAAACCGCTTCACCGGGATCCACGAAGAACTTACCGCGATCCTGAAGATTATGCAAGCTGTAAGGAATGGCCTCGCCTTGTTCCATTACAATCAACGAGCCGTTGATACGTCCCGGAATCTCGCCCTTGTAGGGTTGGTACTCCAAAAACCGGTGTGTAACGATCGCTTCGCCTGCTGTTACGTTCAATAAATAATTTCGAAGTCCAATAATGCCGCGCGAAGGAATGGTGAACTTCAGGTTCATCCTATCCCCTTTCGGCTCCATATTCGTCATCTCGCCTTTGCGTTGCGATACCGTTTCAATGGCCTTCCCCGCATCCGTTTCCGGTAAGTCGATGGTCAGTTCTTCAACCGGCTCACACTTTACACCATCAATATCTTTGAAGATCACTTGCGGCTGGCCAATCTGCAATTCGTATCCCTCCCTGCGCATGGTTTCAATCAACACCGACAAGTGCAAAACCCCGCGGCCAAAAACCATGAAGCTATCAGCTGAGCCCGTGTCACCTACACGCAAGGCGAGGTTTTTTTCCAGCTCTTTGTCGAGACGGTCTTTAATGTGCCGCGAAGTAACATATTTCCCTTCCTTGCCATAGAAAGGCGAGTTATTAATCGTGAAGAGCATGCTCATCGTAGGCTCATCGATGGCGATGGATTTTAATGCCTGCTGATTATCGACATCCGATACGGTATCGCCAATTTCAAAACCCTCCAACCCTACCAAAGCACAAATTTCGCCGGCATTTACCTCTTCGGATTTTTGTTTTTCAAATCCTTCAAACACATACACTTCTTTGATGCGCGACTTCACCACGGTTACCCCATCGCGTTTCATTAAAGCAATGTTTTGCCCCGGCTTCACTGAACCGCGGTGCACGCGCCCAATTGCCACTCGACCTATGTAAGAGGAATACTCTAGCGAAGTGATCAGCATCTGCAACGTTCCGTGCTCGATGTTGGGAGCGGGAATGTGTTTGATGATACCATCCAAAAGCGGTGTAATGTCGGTGGTGGGTTGTTTCCAGTCATCGCTCATCCAGCCCTGTTTGGCCGATCCGTAAAACGTAGGAAAATCAAGTTGATCTTCCGTAGCGTCCAACGAAAACATCAGATCGAAAACCGACTCATGTACTTCGTCTGGCGTACAGTTTTTCTTATCAACTTTATTCACCACCACAATTGGCTTCAGTCCCAAATGCAACGCTTTAGAAAGTACAAATCGGGTTTGCGGCATGGGGCCCTCGAACGCATCCACCAATAGCAAACAGCCATCGGCCATGTTCAACACACGTTCTACTTCGCCACCAAAGTCGCTGTGGCCCGGGGTATCGATGATGTTAATTTTATAGTCTTTGTAGCGTACCGATACGTTTTTCGCCAGAATGGTGATGCCTCGCTCACGTTCCAACTCATTGCTATCCATAATCAGCTCGCCCGGGTTTTCGTGATCTTTGAAGAGCTTCCCGGCATGCAGGAGTTTGTCTACCAGAGTGGTTTTACCGTGGTCTACGTGGGCAATAATGGCGATATTCCGAATTTTGCTTACTTCCATACGCTTCTTTATCAGCTGATTATCAAAAATGAGGGCGCAAAGATAGCTAAAAGCATCTCAGCGCCCTACTGATGCGTATTTCCTAATCGTTACTTGACGATCACTATCCTAGTACTTGCTTTAAACACACCCAATGCACCCTCTGCCACATACATACCCGCCGGGAGATCGTTTGCATATTGAATTTGCAACACCTGTTCGTAACCTTTTACCAAAACCGGCTCGACAAGCACCGACTTTCCGGACAAGTCACGAAGCGTTACCCATACTGTTTGGTTGGCCACCGGAGTTTGAATCCGAATTTGGATGGATCCGTTTGTAGCCGGGTTAGGATGCACTAACAGCTTAAGCCGCTCGGGGTAACTCGTATTGTCTAATCGAATTACGTTCGAGAATTCGAATGATCCATCGCGATCCACCATCCGTAATCTGTAATAGTTAGTTCCTAACAACATGGCCGCGTCCAGATATTGGTAAATGAGTGTCTGGCTAGAGTTACCCGCTGCACTCACAGTACCGATCACATCAAACAACTCGCCTTCAGCTGATCTTTGTATCTCAAAAAAGTCGCTATTCTTTTCAGATGCAGTTCGCCACTGCAGTTGAGCCGTTTGTTCAACAAAAAGCCCTTTGAAATCAAGTAGCTGGATTGGTAACGGATTCTCGTCCAACGTACCGGCACCAAAGCCACCCGGGCTAAAGGAGGTCCAGTTTGTTGTAGTGATAGACCCGGCATCCGCAACTAAATCACGATTGGCCGTGCCTGATGTGGTACATGGGCAACGACTCTCCCAACGTGCCGCGGCTGTGGTGTAATGAACCCCTAGCAATGTGCTGGTTTGCGTGATGGCGCTGCGAATATCGTTTTCCCAATGGAAGGTGACCTGAGGTTGAGCGCTTCCCGAGGTTCGCGAAATGTCCCAGTATTCAAAACTACTCACGCGAACCACGCCGGTTCCCAAACTCAACATGTTAGGAGCGGCTGAGGCAAAGTACTCTGCCCTAAATCCATCCGAAGGGCCAGTGTTAGTCAGATTGGAAATTCCCAAACGCGCCCAAATGCCTGCTTTTCCAATCGGGAACACGAAGTTAGAATTCCCTTCTTTTCGCAAGGGACCATCCACATAGCTCGTGGCACTTCCGCCCGCAGGGGAGACGGTTCCACTTGATCCTACTACCAACAGATTGGAAATCGTACTATTGATCAATCCCGCTGTTAGCGTTAGTTGATTGTTGACGGTCGTGTTTCCGTTTGTAAGTGTGAGTGCACCGCTACCCGATTTTGTTAGGTTATGAAACGTTACTACACCATTGATGGATCGGCTGGAAGATGAGTTGAACGTTACCGCATTCGAACCCGGTGTAAAAGCACCCCCCACCTCTCGGATAAAATCACCGCCTAAGGTTAGGTTTGAAATATTGGTTGCGTTGAGCACACCGGAAGCACCGATTCGCACGTTTCCGGTTAACGTTAACGGTGCGCTTGAACCAAACTCAAAAACACCACGGGTTATCGTCAATTCGCCCGCGATGGTAGTAAAGGCAGGATTTGTAACTCGGAAAATTGAACCAAGCAGCGGCTTGTTAATCACGAGGTTGTTAAGCGTATTAGTACCACCCACAATTTGTGGATTGGCCGAGCCAGTAAACACAACTGTGCCTGTGCTTGTAAGAACGTTGTTGTTCGTTAAGTCTCCATTGATCGTTAAGATAAACGGACCGGTAGCTAATGTGGCCCCACTAGCAATCGTAACGTTGTCCGCCGATATGTCGCCAGTCATTGTCTTGATGCCAGTACCTTCAATCGAGAGATTAAAATAGGAGCCCGGTGATCCGATCGGGAACCGAATATTTTGATTGGCGCTCGCGCTATACCGAACCAGGTTATTGGAAGCGCCTGCGTTGATTCGGCCCGAATTAAAGGTGCCGGCAATATTGAGTGTGGCATTTGGGCCATTGACCCAAATGGAATTTATGTCGTTGCCCCCTTGCAAATTTCCGGTGCTTGTAACGGCCACGGTTGCATTGTTGGTAATCGTAACGTTGGGATTCATTAGCACTGTGCCCGACCAACTCAAGTTTGATCCCAACACTATTGTTCGGCTTTGACTAAAGGTGAGTGTGCCTTGAGTTTTCTGCCCAGTACCTTGAACAGAACCGCTTGTTGACCCAGTGATAACTGTGTTACCGGTACCGGAATGCGTGCCGTTATTGGTATAGTCGCCATTGACGGTGAGCAAAAACGCACCATTGTTCAGTACACCCGATGGTGTGCCTGAGTTAATGATTAGGTTTTGAACCCTTACAGAATTATCGGTTAACGATATAGTAGAGTTTGCACTAATTGTCACGTTTGCATTCGCGGGCGGCACAACACCACCTATCCACGCGGCCGGATCAAACCAGTTTCGCGTACCGGTGGTCGAAACGAAAGTGGACGTAATGTTGATCGGTAAATTAACTGTTTGCGGACTGGTACCCGAGCAAAGCGCAGTAATACAATCTGCAGAATACGTGATAACAACCTGAACATTTCCTGACGGTCCACCAGCCCAATTCACGGTTATCTGGCTACCGTTGGGTGCGGTGGAAGCGATTGTTCCACCCGTCACCAACCAACTGTAGCAATAATTATTACGGAACGGAACTGAGTATACTTGATTAACAGAGTT